>NZ_JBFRKG010000013.1:45622-138610 GCF_041469325.1 Shewanella sp. 10N.286.51.B8 | reverse complement strand
TTTTTCGTATTGGGGGAAAACAACAATACCTAATGCTGATAATTTGAGTTATTAGCTGCAACATATCAGCGTGAGCGGTGAGTGTGGACGAATGCCCATGTGAAACTAGGGTGTAATGTCTGTGATTATAAAGCAAGGTTTTATACAGACATGGAACGCGAAGGATTTATCCGCAGCTGAACATCGCCAAGCGCTTAATATCTCTCGTAAGAGAGTCGATAAAGCCTGACTCACCGTGTCAGGTTTTTTCGTTTTTAGGATATAAATATCAACAAGTTCTGATAATTGAAGTATTTAACCATATTTTTCTGAATATAAATGTGGGCAATAAGCCAATGTAGAACCAAGTTTAAGTCAATGGCCTAATTTTTCTAGATAGAATAATTAGCCTATTACTTAAGAGTCAGGCTTTATTGTGTTTGTGATTATAGCGCTGCTTACAATTAATAATTCACTTAAGAACCTGTTGAGTGCACAAGTTGAACTTAAAACAACCTATTGCAGTATTAAATAGCAGTAACGTAATGCAGCTATCATGATGGTAAGCTATCTTGTAGGTTATTTTGCGGATTTAATCTTGCTTGTTGTTTCTTTTCAAGACAGGCTTTTTAGGGATAATGATGAAACTAGAGATGATTTGTACTGGCGAAGAAGTACTATCTGGCCAGATTATAGATACTAATGCTGCCTGGGTTGCTAATACCATGATGGAGTTAGGTATTGAAATGCAGCACCGTATTACAGTTGGTGATCGCTTAGATGATCTTGTTCAAGCATTTATTGATAGAAGCCATCATGCCGATGTGATTATTATTAACGGCGGTTTAGGGCCAACCAGTGATGATATGTCAGCAGAAGCGATGGCGTTAGCTAAGGGGGAGCCTTTAGTTGAGAATGTTGAATGGCGAGAGAAATTAATTGAATGGTTTTCGCGTAACAACCGTGTGATGGCCAAGAGTAACCTTAAACAGGCTTGGTTACCTGAGTCTGCAGTAATGATTGATAATCCTGTTGGAACAGCATGTGGTTTTAGAGTTAAGTTAAATAAAGCATGGTTATTTTTTACTCCCGGTGTTCCTTTTGAATTAAAGCACATGATCACCGAGCAGTTTATTCCTTTTATTAAGGCTGAATTTAAAGCTAGTGAAAACACTGCGCTAAAAAAACTGCTTACCATAGGTCATGGGGAGTCTTCTTTAGCTGATAGCCTAGCGGATTTAACTTTGCCTGATGGTGTCACCTTAGGTTACCGCTCTTCTATGCCACATATTGAGATTAAAATATTTGCTCGTGGCGATGAAGCAATTAGACAACTCTCAAGCGTTACCCAAGAAGTCAAAGCGATTCTCGGTACTGCAGTGGTCGCTGATGATAAGCCCACACTTGCTGCAGAAATTCATCAACGTTTATATCAATCTGGTTTTAGTTTAAGTGTTGCAGAGTCTTGTACTGGCGGTTTAGTAACGAGCCAGTTAATTGATTTTGCAGGCAGCTCATCTTATTTACATCATGGCTTAGTGACCTATAGCAATGAATCGAAAGTCAAAGTACTGGGGGTTAATCCACAGGTTTTGGATGATCACGGCGCGGTTTCTATTCAAACTGTTGAGGCTATGGCTAAAGGCGCTAGAGAGATTTTAGATAGTGACTACGCCTTATCTACTAGTGGCATAGCTGGACCTGATGGAGGTTCAGAGGAAAAACCTGTTGGGACAGTGGCCATTGCGCTGGCGACTAAAAATGCGGTATATAGTCAGATGATTAAAGTTTCCAGCCGCTCACGAAGTTTGGTGCGCAGTTTAAGCGCTGCAGTTGCCTATGACATGTTACGCAGAGCATTATTAGATGAAGCGATTATTGTTGATTACCCATCAATAAAACGTTTTGATAAGTAATTGAGCTTATTGTCTTTATATAAAAAAAGTAGCAATATTTATTGCTACCTTTTTTGTTTCAGTTGCATAATTAAGGTTTAAAACTTAATGACAATCTTGCCTTTTTGCACTTCAATCTCTTTGGTGATTGAGGCCATTAGTGCTTGATTAGCATCATTTTCATCCAGCACGTAGACAGGTTGCGATGCTAGAAAAGTACTAAGAAACATCATTAGCTGTGGTGTGATTGATGAAAGCATTTTTTCAATATCTGCGGGGGTTGATTTAACCTCAACCAAATCTAACTTCTTTAAATAGATGCTTTTGGTTTCAACGTCATACCAAGGCTCAGCCTCAAATGTTGTCACAAGATCCGCTTCTATAGATTTAAAAGGGTTTTTAACGGCCATTCTTGTTTGGGCTGTGACCGCAATAGTATTGGGCTTGTGGCCCAATTCTACTTCCATATCATTGAGTTTAAGTTGAAGCCCAAAAACTTGGTTACCTTGGGAGACTTCATAATGCATCTCGTTATTTAGGTAATCTTCAACTTCAGACTCACTAATGCTGTACTGAGTGGCGCAACCAGTCAGTAATAGCATTAGTAAACCTAAACCACATTTAAGTATGCGCATTAGCCAGTGTTTCTCATTCCTGCTGCGACGCCAGCAATGGTTAACATCAGTGCAAGTTCAACTTGTTTAGATGCTTGATCTTCATTACGGGTACGAGCGAGCAATTCAGCTTGTAAAAAGTTGAGTGGGTCAATATACGGGTTACGTAACTTAACAGACTCGCGGTTCCAAGGTGTATGCGCCATTAACTCTTCTGATTGGGTTAATGACAATACCTCATCAATACCTAATTGTAGGCTGGCGCGCAGCTTTATGCCCAAATGTTTTAATTCATCAGGAACAAGGCAGCTATCGTAATAACTAGCAAGGTTTGGCTCCGCTTTCATGTATACCATTTCAAGCATTGAAACACGGGTCTCAAAGAATGGCCATTGTTGCTCCATTTCTATGAGTAAATCAGCTTCACCTCGTTGTGACGCGGCTTGTAGTGCTTCGCCTGCACCTAACCATGCTGGTAGCATTAGGCGGTTTTGAGACCATGCAAATATCCATGGGATGGCACGTAAACTCTCAATGCCGCCATCGACACGACGTTTTGCTGGGCGACTCCCTAATGGCAGTTTACCTAGTTCAACTTCAGGTGTCGCTGCGCGAAAGTAAGCCACAAAATCAGGCTCTTCACGGACGATGCCGCGATAGGCTTTAACTGAATCATCTGCTAAGCGCTGCATACAGTCACGCCATTGCTGTTTAGGCTCAGGTGGCGGCAGTAAGGTTGCCTCCATAACTGCTGAAGTATATAAAGCCAAGCTTTGAACGGCCACTTTAGGTAGGCCAAATTTAAAGCGGATCATCTCCCCTTGTTCGGTGACACGAATTCGACCATCAACAGAACCCGGTGGTTGCGATAAAATTGCTTTATGAGCTGGTCCGCCGCCTCGGCCAATGGAGCCACCACGACCATGGAACAGCATCAGTTTTACATCTGCTTTCTTACATACTGCTACTAATTGCTCTTGGGCATGATATTGCGCCCATGCAGCAGCAATCACGCCGGCATCTTTGGCTGAATCAGAATAGCCGATCATCACCTCTTGCATGCCTTTGGTGTAACCGCGATACCAGTCAATATTAAGCAGTTGAGTCATGCAATCAGCTGCTGTGGTTAAATCACTTAATGTTTCAAACAATGGCACTACGCGCATTGGATGCTGGCAGCCACTTTCTTTAAGTAATAACAGCACCGCTAATACATCTGATGGCTTACTTGCCATTGAAATAACATATGAACCCAGTGCTGTCGCAGGCTGGCTTGCAACCAGTTTACAGGTGTTAAGCACTTCTTGTACGTCAGCCGTTGGTTGCCACGTGCTTGGAATAAGCGGTCTGCGACCTGTTAGTTCACGTAATAAAAACGCCTGCTTTTCGTTTTCATCCCAGTGATCATAGTCACCTAGGCCTAAGTAGCGTGTTAGCTCGGCAATGACGTCGCTGTGACGTTCAGCATCTTGGCGGATATCCAACCTGAGCATATGGATACCGAAACAGGCCATACGGCGAAGAATATCTAACAATAATCCGTTGGCAATAAGCCGCATACCTGATGAGGTTAAACTACGGTATAGCAGCTCTAGTGGTAGCTTTAAGTCTTCAAGTTCCCAAATAGTTTCATCAGGTTTCATATCGACTTGATGACCTTCAAGGCGGATATTTAAGTAGTCGATGGTATTACGTAATTTGTTACGTAGATCACGCAGCACATCACGGTAGGGCTCTTTACTGTTATTGGTTAATGCCATCAGTTCTTCACTGGCATCTTCCATGGATAATTCATTAATCAGCTTAACGATATCTTTGAGGTATAAGCGTGCGGCAGCATGGCGGTTTCGTAGTAATACTTCTTGTGTGACGACTGAGGTAACAAATGGATTACCGTCTCTATCTCCGCCCATCCAGCTAGAAAAACGTACTGGGCATATGTCTGTGGAAATTTGTTTGCCCGTTTTAGCTTGTACATGATCATTGAGCTGGCGTAAGAAGTCGGGTACAGCTTGCCATAGTGATGTTTCAATTGTGCTAAGTCCCCAGCGAGCTTCATCAACAGGGGTTGGCCTGTCATGACGAATTTCATTGGTATGCCATATTTGTGCGATGAGCTGGCGTAAGCGTAAATGAGATTGGCCTATTTCTCGCTCAGTTAGTTGCTGATTTTCTTGCTCTGTCAGACAATCGACCACCGCGGAGTATTTTTGAATGAGGGTGCGACGTGAAATCTCGGTGGGATGTGCTGTGAGTACTAAATCGATATCGAGGTTTTCAAGACACTGAATAACCTCTTGCTCATTGGAGCTGCTGTTAAGCATTCGTCCAAGTAGCTGCTCTACTGGATCCGGTGTACATACAAGCTCATCACAATTACGGCTAATGGTATGGAATTGCTCCGCGATATTCGCCAAATTAAGGAATTGATTGAAGGCTTTGGCAAACGGGACTAATTCTTCATCAGGAAGCGAGTTGAGTAAAGTGAGCATCTGTTGGCGTGATTCTGCATTTCCTTGGCGGGATTCTTTAGCCAAAATGCGGATTTGCTCGACCTTTTCGAGAAAACCTTCACCAAGATGATCGCGCATAGTATCACCTAAAATTTGTCCTAAGTTGCTGACATTAGAACGCAAGGATGCATACATATCGGCGGTTTGATCTGCCATAATTACTCCATAAGTTACTTAATAAGCGGTGACAATTTTTCCATAAGCTTTAGCACAATAGCGAGCGACAACTGCTTGGTCAATGGCTGATGAGATAAATTCAAAAGCCATTAATCTGCTTGTTGTTATTTAATACAAGCTTGATAAATCAGTTTTTTAATGAGCTCAACCGTTGGGGTTAAATATTCAAGGCCAATATATTCATCGGGCTGATGGGCCTGATTGATACTCCCGGGGCCAAGTACTAATGTTTGACAGCCTAATTGATTTATATAAGGCGCTTCAGTGGCGTAATTGACCACTTCAGCTTGGCTATTAGCAAGCTCAGTAACCAGCTTGGTCCAATAACTATCAGCTTTTCCTGCAAATGACTCAGAGCCTGGGTATAAGGTGCGTACTTCAATACTGCCTGGATATTGCTTATTAATTTCAGCAAGGTAGTTAATGACCATTAACTCTAAATCAGCTAATTCAATACCGGGCAGTGGGCGAATATCAAGGTGTAAGTCGCAGCAGCCACAAATACGGTTGGCTGCATCGCCGCCGTGAATATGGCCAAAGTTCATGGTTGGGTAGGGCACGCTAAAGGCATCTTCTCGGTAGTTTTCACTTAAGTGTTGCTTGAGCTTTATTAACTGACCTGTGACTTGATGCATTATCTCGATGGCATTAAGCCCACGTGCAGGATCTGATGAATGACCACTGCGACCAATAACGCGAATACCTTGGGCTAAATGGCCTTTATGCATATACACCGGCTTTAAGCTGGTTGGCTCGCCGATAATGGCATAATCTGGTGCTATAGATGTTGATTCAGCAAAGGCTTTAGCGCCATTCATGGTGGTTTCTTCATCGGCACTGGCAAAAATATGTAATGGACGCTTTAACTCAGTTAATGGGATGTCTTTTAACGCTTCCATGATTAGGGCAAAAAAGCCTTTCATATCGCAGGTACCTAGGCCATACCAGCGATTGTCTTTCTCAGTTAATTCAAATGGACTTTGGCTCCAACGACCTTCATCAAAGGGAACGGTATCGGTGTGGCCAGCTAATAACAAGCCGCCTTTGCCAGAACCAATGGTGGCGACAAGGTTTTGTTTACCTCTGCTATCAGCGACAGTACTAATTGTGCAGTCAAACCCCATGTCGCTAAACCAAGACTGTAGCAGTGCAATAACTGCATGGTTACTCATATCTTGTTCTACTTCTAAGGCACTGATTGAAGGTAGTGCAATCAACTGTTTAAAAGCATCTTTTAATTCTGGTAGTGAGTTCATAAGGGCCTTTTATAAATATTTAATTAAATAATCATTCATAATTATTGCATAAGTAATGTTTTGTGTTAGTCTAGCAAACAGCTAAGGAATTCACCATAACTTGATAAATATTTAAGAACTATAGATATGTATGTAATTGCGATTCAATTCACTGTAACAGATCCCAAAGTAAACTATTCTCGACGATAGTTTTAATCTCGAGCACCCTGCTCATATTTCAAATAAAAATTAATAGTTTACTGACTTAAAGATGACAACATAATGAAAAAAATCGCAATAATTGGTGCTAGTGGTTATACCGGAGCACAAATCACCGCTCTTATTGATGCGCAAGCGTCACTATCGATCCAAGGCTTATATGTTTCTGAAAACAGCCTAGATAAAGACCGGTTATTAGCAGATCTATACCCGAGTTATCAACACATTCAAATTCCTCTGTCACCGTTATCGGCTGATGCTAAACAAGCCATCGTTGATCAAGCTGACGCTGTTGTATTAGCAACAGAGCATTCAGTTAGTTTGGAATTGGCCGCATTCTTTTATAACCAAGGTTTAGCTGTATTTGATTTAAGTGGCGCATATCGGTTTGCTGATACCGCTCAATATCCTAAATGGTATGGTTTTGAACATACTCAAGCAGCAGTGCTTGCTGATGCGGTTTACGGCCTAGCAGAATGGAACGCGCAAGCCATTGCTAATAGCAAAATGATTGCTGTGCCAGGTTGTTATCCAACTGCATCACTCACAGCGCTAAAACCATTAAAACCATTGTTAACTGATGCTTACCCTGTAATTAACGCAGTCAGTGGTGTGACCGGTGCAGGCAGAAAAGCCCAATTGCATACCAGTTTTTGTGAAGTCAGCTTAACGCCCTATGGTGTATTAGGGCATAGACATCAACCAGAAATCGCCACCCAGCTGGGTCAAGAAGTTATCTTTACCCCGCATTTAGGTAATTTTAAGCGTGGAATTTTAGCCACCATTACTGTGCAACTTAAAGCGGGTACTACAGAAGCTGACATTGCTAAAGCTTATGGCGTATATGATGACTCGCCACTGGTGAGCGTAAAGCATAACCAATTTCCTAAAGTCGATGATGTGGTGCTAACACCCAATTGTATCGTGGGCTGGAAGTTTGACCCGCAAAGCAATTACCTAGTGGTCGCTAGCGCCATTGATAATTTAATGAAAGGCGCTGCAAGCCAAGGTCTGCAGTGCATTAATATTCACTTCGGTCTATAACAGGAGCCTTGATTATGTCTAATACCAACCCTGTTATCGTACTTAAAGTGGGTGGCGCGCTGTTGCAATCAGAGCCTGGCATGGCAGAGTTGATGTCAGTAGTTGCTGAAATGATGCAGCAAGGGCAGAAAGTGATTTTTGTTCACGGCGGTGGTTGCTTGGTCGATGAACAGCTTGAAGCTAATGGCAAGCAAACGATTAAGCTTGAGGGCCTGCGTGTTACCCCTGCTGATCAGATCCCGATTGTTGCTGGCGCTTTGGCAGGCACATCGAATAAAATTTTACAGGCCGCGGCAATTAAAGCTGGCATCGTCAGTGTGGGCATGAGCTTGGCTGATGGCAATATCGTCAATGCCAAAATTAAACATGAAAAGTTAGGTTTGGTGGGGGAAGTATCACCGAATGATCCGAGTTATTTAACTTATTTATTGTCGCAAAACTGGTTACCTATTTGCAGTTCAATCGCGATTTCACCAGCGGGCGATATGCTGAATGTCAATGCCGATCAAGCCGCTACCGCATTAGCTAAACTCGTTGCCGGTCAGCTGGTGTTATTGTCAGACGTACCCGGTGTACTTGATGCTAAAGGTGAGTTAATTGCCCAATTAGATCAACAACAAATTAGCTCGCTTGTGGAGCAAGGTGTGATTGAAAAAGGCATGAAAGTAAAAGTTGAAGCGGCATTAGAGGTCGCTCAATGGATGGGCAAAGCCGTACAGGTCGCCTCATGGAAACAACCCCAACAATTAATAGCATTAACTAACGGACAATCCGTTGGCACTCAAATTCAGCCTTAGGAGCAAAGCTAATGGAACACTTATTATCACTTAAAGACTTGTCGCAAACCCAGCTATTAGACTTACTGGCTTTGGCGAAAAAAATTAAAGCAAACCCAGCTGATTATAATCAAGCGCTGGCAGGCAAAAGTGTGGTGATGTTATTTGAAAAGCCATCACTGCGTACTCGAGTAAGTTTTGATATCGGTATTAACAAGCTAGGTGGTCATTCAGTTTATCTTGATCAACAAAATGGTGCATTAGGCAAACGTGAGCCAGTATCTGATTTTGCGACTAACATTTCGTGCTGGGCAGATGCGATTGTAGCAAGAACTTTTTCGCATACAACTATTGCAGGTCTTGCTGAACATGCGTCAGTTCCGGTGATTAATGCGCTATGTAATTTGTACCACCCTTGCCAAGGCTTAGCAGACTTTTTGACCTTATCAGAGAAGTTTGATGATGTAAGTAAAGTGAAATTAGCTTACCTAGGTGATGGTAACAATGTGACACACTCTTTGATGTATGGCGCTGCTATCTTAGGTGCGACCATGACTGTAGTTTGCCCGCCAGGCCACTTCCCTGACGGCAATATTGTCTGTGAAGTACAAGCTTTGGCTGCCAAGCATGGTGGCAAGCTTATCTTGACCTCGGATGTGAGTGAAATGGGCCCGCAAGATGCCATATACACAGATACGTGGATCTCAATGGGCGACAATACTTCAATGGCAGAAATTGAAGCGAAATTTAAGCCTTATCAAGTTAATAGTGAATTAATGAATAAGGTAGGTGCCAATTACTTTATGCATTGTTTGCCAGCTTACCGTGAAGTGGAAGCAACAGCAGAAGTAGTGGATGGTGAAGGTTCACTTATCCTCCAGCAAGCAGAAAACAGAATGCATGCACAAAACGCCGTATTGGTTACTTTGTTAGGTTAATAAATCATATTTTCATCAGCTGGCGTTAGCGAGCTTTTATAAAACAAATTTACGTTAGGAATTACCATGTCAATTGCAGCACAACCAAATATTAAAAAAGTCGTATTAGCTTATTCGGGTGGATTAGACACCTCAGCGATTATCCCATGGCTAAAAGAAACCTATGATAATTGTGAAATTGTCGCCTTTTGTGCTGATGTTGGTCAAGGTGCAGAAGAACTTGAAGGTTTATATGAAAAAGCCATCGCATCAGGTGCTTCAGAGTGTTATATCGTCGATTTAAAAGAAGAGCTGGTGGCTGATTATATTTATCCGACTATTGCCACAGGTGCTATCTATGAAGGTACGTACTTACTGGGTACCTCAATGGCGCGTCCAATTATTGCTAAGGCGCAAGTAGAAGTCGCCCGTAAAGTTGGCGCTGATGCGGTATGTCATGGTTGTACCGGTAAAGGTAATGACCAAGTACGTTTCGAGGGTTGTTTTGCCGCACTTGCACCAGAGTTAACCGTTATTGCGCCTTGGCGTGAATGGTCAATGGTCAGCCGTGAAGATTTGCTTGATTACCTTGCTGAAAGAAACATCGAAACTACAGCATCAGCGACTAAGATTTATAGCCGTGATGCCAACGCATGGCATATCTCTCACGAAGGCGGTGAGTTAGAAGATCCGTGGAATGAGCCAAGCAAAGAAGTATGGACCATGACAGTGGCACCAGAAGATGCCCCAAATACCCCTGAGTATGTTGGGCTAACCATCGCCAATGGTCGTGTTACTCATGTTGATGATGTTGCGCTATCTCCATATGACGCACTAATGAAGCTAAATGAATTAGCTGCAGCACACGGTGTTGGTCGTATCGACATTACCGAAAACCGTTTAGTGGGCATGAAGTCTCGTGGCTGTTATGAAACCCCTGGTGGAACAGTGATGTTTGCAGGCCTACGCGCAATCGAAGAGCTAGTGCTCGATAAAACAAGCCGTGAGTGGCGTGAGCAAGTCGGCGCACAAATGGCTCATCTTGTATATGATGGACGTTGGTTTACGCCATTGTGTAATTCATTGATTGCCGCGTCAGAATCTTTAGCTGAATTAGTTAACGGCGAAGTGGTCGTCAAACTTTATAAAGGCCAAGCAAGTGTGGTGAAAAAGCGCTCTCCAAACAGCTTATATTCAGAAGAGTTCGCGACCTTTGGTGACGACAATGTTTATGACCAAAAAGATGCAGCAGGCTTTATCCGCCTTTACTCTTTATCAAGCCGTATTAGAGCATTAAATACCAAGTAATTTCCTGTTATTTAAGATTGATACGGGGCTCATATAGCCCCGTTTTTATAGAATAAGTTAAAAGAGGGTATCGACATGGCGTTATGGGGCGGAAGATTCAGTCAAGAAAGCAGTGCATTATTTAAATTATTTAATGACTCATTACCAGTAGATTATCGTTTAATTGAAGAAGATATTATTGGCTCAATTGCATGGGCTTCAGCAATCACTTCAGTGGGCATTTTAACCCAAGCAGAATGTGAGCAATTGCATGGTGCGCTAAATGAGCTACTTAGCGAAGTTGCTGACAAACCAGAATTGATTATTGCTTCTGGCGCAGAAGATATTCACAGTTTTGTGGAGCAGTCTTTAATTGCCAAAGTAGGCGACCTAGGTAAAAAGCTGCATACAGGGCGTTCGCGTAATGACCAAGTAGCCACAGATTTAAAACTATGGTGTAAAAAAGAAGGTCAGCACTCACTTACATTACTGAAAAAGCTCTCTGCTGAACTTGTTAAGCTTGCTGAGCGTGAAATTGATGCTGTGATGCCTGGCTATACCCATCTGCAAAGAGCTCAGCCAGTCTTATTTGGCCATTGGTGTTTAGCTTACGTAGAAATGTTTGAACGTGACATTAGCCGTTTAGAAGATGCACTAAAGCGTGCTGATACTTGTCCATTAGGCACTGGCGCCCTTGCGGGAACAGCTTATCCAATGGACAGGCATCAAATTGCACAATCATTAGGCTTTGCTGCGCCAACCTTAAATAGCTTAGATTCAGTGTCAGATCGTGATCATGTTGTTGAGTTATGTAGCGACGCTTCAATAAGCATGATGCATTTAAGCCGTATGGCTGAAGATTTAATTTTCTTTAACAGTGGTGAAGCAGGTTTTATTGAGCTTGATGACGAAGTGACATCTGGTTCATCTTTAATGCCACAAAAGAAAAACCCTGACGCCTTAGAATTAATTCGAGGCAAAACGGGCCGTGTCTATGGCAGCTTAATGGGTATTCTTACTACCATGAAAGCATTGCCACTGGCTTATAACAAAGATATGCAAGAAGACAAAGAAGGCTTATTTGATGTCATGGATAGCTGGTCTATTTGTCTTGAAATGGCAGCATTAGTATTAAGTGGCTTGCAAGTTAACCGTGAAAGAACTTTAGTAGCAGCTCAGCAAGGTTATGCTAATTCTACCGAGCTTGCAGATTATCTGGTCGCTAAAGGTATGCCATTTAGAGAAGCGCACCATGTTGTTGGTGAGGTGGTCGTGGCTGCCATTGCCAAACAAACTCCATTAGAAGATTTTGTTATTTCAGAGCTACAGCAATTTAGTCCAATTATCAGTGATGATGTTTATGAGTGCTTAACGATTGAGTCATGCTTAGCAAAACGTGAAGCTTTAGGCGGTACCTCGTTAGCGCAAGTAAAATATGCATTAGCGCAGAAACAAGCTAATAGCTAAACAATATGTAAGCCTTATTAGTTTATATTTGTTTCTTTTAGGCTTAAATGAAAAGTCCGCAGTGATTAATCATTGCGGACTTTTTAATGCATTAACACCAGACTAATTTTTAAAAATAACTGCTGGTGGATTTATTTACTGAAATAAATCATCTGCCGGATTCTCTATAAACAGATCATCTTCGATAACTTCTTCTGTGGCATATTCAGTCGGCTCAGTGCCTTCGATAAAATATTCAAATGAAGTGGTGTAATCTGTTTTACGGGTTAATTTGCCACTAGCTAAGTCAATACGCGCCGAAATAATCCCTTTAGGTGGAATGCTCGCAACTTCTTCGGTACCAGTGAGCGCTTGGTTCATAAAATCATTCCAACCAGGCCCTGCTGTTTTTGCCCCAGCTTCAGCCCCTGATATTTGATTTTCAGGACCATCGGCAACCCAGCTGGTTCTGCCTAGTTTACGGCTGTGATCGTCAAAACCAACCCAGAATGTCGAGGTGAGAGTGGGGTTAAAGCCACTAAACCAAGTATCGCGGGATTCATTGGTGGTACCGGTTTTACCTGCAATGTCACGACGCTTTATCAAGCGTGATGCTCGCCAAGCGGTACCATTCCAGCCTGTGCCTTTACTCCAATTGCCGCCACCCCAGATTACACTTTTGAGGGCTTCAGTAATTAAGAAGGCGGTTTGCTCAGAAATGATCCTAGGAGCGTAGCGCGCGTTTTCATCTCCACAAGCAGCAATACCAGTATCACTAATATTAGAACTAGTCTCAGCACTAGCAAGTGTATTGTCTAAGCTGTTTTCAGTTTCAACTGGCGCTTGCTGTGAGCTAACAAACTCATTAGCCATTGCTGCAAAAGGGTCATCAATGCTGTTGGTTGTCTTATTAGTCGCATCATCAACCTCATTGACATCTGGGGTGCAGGCCAGTGCAGGCGACGCTTTTTCAATGACATTGTCATATGAGTCAGTAACCTTACTAATATAATAAGGTTCAACTAAATAGCCGCCATTAGTAAAGACATTAAAGGCGGTGGCGACTTGCAGTGGTGTTACTGAAGGGGACCCTAAAGCGACAGATTCATTTCGTGGTAAATCAGCAGGGTCAAATCCAAAGTCAACTAAGGTATCTATGGTGTTATCTAAGCCAATATGACGCATGGTACGAACGGACATTACGTTGATAGACTGAGCTAAGCCAATGCGTAAACGTGTTGGACCGCCATAAATGTCAGGTGAATTTTTTGGTCGCCATGCCGTACCTTGACGAGTATCGGGCTTATTAATCGGCGCATTATTGATTAATGTTGCAAGGGTGTAGTCTTTTTCAAGCGCGGCAGCATAAATAAACGGTTTGATATTAGAGCCTAATTGACGCTTGGCCTGGGTAACACGGTTATACTGGCTTTGACTAAAGCTAAAACCGCCCACCAAAGTGCGAATAGCGCCATCGCTTGGTTCTAATGAAACCGTTGCACTTGAAACCTGTGGAATTTGAGATAATTGCCAAAACTCGCCATTATCTCTAATCCATACCTTTTCACCGACAGTTAAAATATCCGCTGCTGTTTTAGGTGGCTTACCTTGACGGCGATCGTTAATAAATTTGCGAGCCCATTTCAGGCCATTCCACTGGATGACAACTTCTTCACCTTTAGTATTCAGTAAAGTTGCTTGTTGCTCACTAACCGACATGACAGCTGCTGGAATAATACCTTGTACTGCAGAGGTCGTTTTAAGGTTTTCTATAATGTCGCTGGTGGCCAGAGGTGTATCTGTCCACAAGGTGCTAATTGCTCCACGGTAGCCATGACGCTGATCATAAGCAAACACATTATCGCGTAGGGCGCTTTGAGCTTTTAATTGCAGATCTGAAGAAATGGTAGTGTAAACGTTATAACCATTAGTATAGGCGTCTTCTTCACCATACTTATTTACCATATAATCACGTGCCATTTCAGAAACGTAAGGTGCATATAGATCTATTTCTGCGCCATGATATTTCGCGGTTATAGGGGCATTTATGGCTTCTTGGTATTGTGTCTCGGTGATATTGCGTTTTTCCAACATGCGGCCTAAAACCCAGTTACGGCGTGTCATGGCACGATTCGGATTACGAATTGGATTAGCTGCAGAAGGCGCTTGGGGTAAGCCGGCAATCATGGCCATTTCTGGCAGAGAAAGTTGGGCTAAATCTTTGCCATAATACACTTGAGCTGCAGCGCCGACACCATAGGCACGGTTACCTAAAAATGAGCGGTTTAAATATAATGTGAGGATTTCTTCTTTAGATAATGCTTTTTCAATTTTTAGCGCAAGAAAAATTTCTTTCGTTTTACGAATATAGGTTTTTTCACGGGATAAGAAAAAGCCTCGAGCCACTTGCTGAGTAATGGTGCTGGCGCCTTGGCTTTTTTTGCCTGTAGTAACCAAAATAACGGCTGCGCGAATAATACCAATAGGATCGATACCCTGGTGTTCAAAGAAACGTGCATCCTCGGTATCTAATACCGCATTAATTAATTGCTGAGGCACATCTTCATATTCAACCGGTATTCGTCGTTTTTCACCAAATTGAGAAATTAATAAACCATCTTGACTATAAATTCTTAAAGGTGTCTGTAGTTTGACCGTTTTAAGCGAGTTTACATCCGGTAATTCTGGTAAAACGTAGAAATAAGCAGCGACAATGGTGCCGACGCCCAATAAAGTTAAGCTAAAAATAGCAATAAGTATTCGTTTAAACCACTTCACCAAAATAATCCAAAGTTCGACAATATGGCTTCTAGTATATAAGCGGGAGGGTTTTTGGTGAAGTAAAAACATGAAAACAAAAAAAAACTAGTTGTAAAATGTAGAAACATTTTATACAAATACTTATAACGAGTTGATTTTGTGCTAATCTATTTTAAAATATAAAATAATAAATGCGATGATGGAATATGCTTTCTAAATTTTGGAAGCGTCAAGCTCCGCAAATGGTGGGGATCGATATTGGATCCCATGAAATAAAGGCCATATTGCTGGGTAAGACTGCTGATGGATATAAAATTCAAAATTATATATCAGCTCCTTTACGAAAAGGAGCTGTAGTTGATCATGAAATTCGTGATTCTGAAGCTGTTATTGAATCATTAAGGCACATAAAGCGTGGACTACCGAAAGGTATTAAATCTGCCGCAGTGTCTGTTTCTGGTTCTGCTGTGATGACAAAAGTGATTTACATGGACGCTTCATTAAATGAAGAAGAAATGGAAGCGCAAATTGAAATTGAAGCAGATAATCTTATCCCTTATTCACTTGATGAAGTAAGTATCGACTTTGAAACTCTTAATCCCAACACTACCGACCCAACAAAGGTAGATGTGTTATTAAGTGCTTGCCGTACTGACAACATTGATTCAAGAATGGATTCACTTGATGCAATTGAGCTTGATACCAAAGTGGTTGACGTTGAAGCTTATGCTTTAGGGCGTTCAGCAGAACTTATTCTGGCTCAACTTCCTGAAGGGGCCAATGAAAAATCTGTTGTGCTAGTGGATGTTGGCGCCAATATGACGACATTTGCGGTTGTAGAAAATGGCGAAACGACATTTATTCGTGAGCAAGCATTTGGCGGTGAGTTATTTACCCAATCAATTCTATCGTTTTACGGTATGTCTTACGATGAAGCTGAAAATGCTAAAGTCACAGGTGATTTACCACGCAATTATATGTTTGAGGTGTTATCTCCATTTCAAACCCAATTATTACAACAAATAAAACGTACCTTACAAATTTACTGCACTGCCAACGGCAAAGATAAAGTTGACTATATTGTCTTAAGTGGTGGCACTGCAAAACTTGAAGGTATGACAACGTTATTGGCTAATGACTTAGGGGTGCATTCAATTGTTGCTAACCCTTTTCAAGGTTGTTTACATGCTGATGATGATATTAAAAACCAAATAGAACCTAGTATCAGTAAATATATGGTTGCATGTGGTTTAGCGCTTAGGAGTTACGCTCAATGGCGAACATAAACTTACTACCTTGGCGTGAAGAGGCCAGAGAAAAACACAAACGAGACTTTATTGGCATATTAGCGTTAGTGTTTTTAATGACCTGTTTAATTGTATTTCTGGCATTGAGTTTTATTGAAGTCGTTATCGACGATCAACGTGCTAGAAATTCATACTTACAGTCTGAAATATCATTATTAGACTCGCAAATTGCCGAAATTAGAAAAATTAAAGCGCGTAAAGATGATATTGAACGTCGCACTAAAATTATTCTAGACCTGCAGCAATCTCGTAATTTGCCAACACATGTATTAGATGAACTAGTTAGAATTGTGCCGCCAGGAATTTATCTTTCCAGTATTGAAAAGAAAGGTAGCTTGTTGTGGATTGAAGGTCGCAGTGAATCTAATAATAACGTCGCGAATATGATGAGAAAAGTTAAAACATCTCAATACCTCAATGATCCAAGCATGCAGTCAATTGTTAGTCATAATGAAAACTTACGACAATTGCAAAAGTTTAGATTAAGAGTGACTATTTTTGATGACCAAATCAGTACTGGCTCAAGCCAAGGAGGTCAGCAATGAATCTTGACTTAGAGCAGTTTAATGATATTGATTTTGAAAATATTGGCGCTTGGCCTGCATTAGTTAAAATTGTATTTGCTGCTTTTTTATCTATCTGTGTACTTGGCGCCAGTTATTATTTATTTATTTCCGATGCGATAGATGTCCTTAATGCTGAAGAAAGAAAAGAAATAACCCTAAAAGAAGACTTTCAAACTAAATATCGTTTGGCGGCAAACTTAAAACTGTATCGTGAGCAACTTGTGGTAATGGAAGCTCAGTTTGCAGAACTTTTAAAAATGTTACCATCTGAAAATGAAATGCCAGGTTTACTGGATGACACCACATTCGTAGCAACAGATGCTGGACTGCGAATTAATAGCTTAGATTGGGATACTGAAATTGAGCGTGATTTCTACTTAGAATTCCCGATAAAAATGTCAGTTGTAGGTGATTATCATAAATTAGGCAGCATGGTAAGCGGTGTCGCAAAATTGCCGCGGATTGTCAGCTTGCATGACTTTGTCATTAAGCGTGATGATTCAGGTAGTCTATCGATGGATATTTTAGCTAAAACCTATCGATTTAAAGAAGGTGCGAAAGTACCTGCGAATAAGAAGGGGAAGAAATAATGAAACTCTTACCCTTATTACTCATCATGCTATTGCTAACAGGTTGTATTGGTGACAGAAGTGATTTGGAGTTGTTTGTAACAACGACTAAATCCCAGCATGTTGCTCGCATTCCTCCGTTAAAAGAAACACCTAAGTTTGAGCATTTTGCCTATCAAGCAGAGCTTATGCGAAGTCCTTTTGTTCCACCTTCTCGAGAGCTCACAGAGGAAGTGATTGACACAAGTAGAGATTGTTTACAGCCAGATTTGAAACGTCGTAAAGGGCGCTTAGAAACGTATGCTATAGATAATTTAAAAATGCGCGGTACGTTAAGTGAAGATGGCACAGTTTGGGCCTTAGTTGAATCATCAGATACCAATGTTTATCGCTTAGGTGTCGGTGAGTATCTTGGACTTTACCATGGCAAAATAGCTGAAGTCACACCGCAATACATTGAAATTATAGAATTAATTCCTGATGGTTCAGGTTGCTGGGCTGAAAGAGCAAGCAACTTAGAACTTTCTGGCAAATAATGCGAAGGATGAGGGAATAATGAAATCTTCTGCCTCGATGCAAAAATCGACCACAAAAATATCACTGTTCAGAACCGTACTCGGTGCTGTGTTGTTGCTTGGTGCATTACCAAGCGCGTTAGCTGCGAATAAATTAGTGGATGTAAAGTATCATTCTATTGTTGATCACCAATTAGAATTAGAATTGGTGTTCGAATCTGACATTGTTCAGCCTGAAGTTGATTTGAAGGCGTCACCTGCTCAAATTCTATTAAGTTTTGACGATAGTATTTCAAGCCTCGATAAAGACGATATTACTATCGATAGAGTTGGGGTTGAGAGTTTAAAAACCTCTCAACAAAATGGCGCACTGAACATCGTTGTAGATTTAGCTGAGGTAAAACCTTATCAAGGCAAAGTGGTAGGTAATACTTACCGTTTAACGGTTAACGATACTGTATCTGGGCCTGATAGCGCTGATAACCCATTTGTAAATGGCATTGATACTATTGATTTTCGCCGCAATAAAAATGGTGGTGGCGATTTATTAATTCATTTAGATAATCGCTCTGTTGCTGCCAACGTAGCTCAGGTTGGCTCTAAATTAGAAGTGAAATTGTATAACACAGATATTAAAAGCGAGCTTTTATATGTGATGGATGTACAAGACTTTAATACACCAGTCACGAGCTTTGAGACCTTTAAAGAAGACTTAACTGCCCGTTTGATGGTCGATGTTGATGGCAACTATGATTACACATACAAGCAAGACGGTAATGTGTTCAAAGTGAGTATTAATAAAGTAGAACGTGCCATCGTTGCTAAGGATGACAAAAAATATAATGGCCGTTCTTTGTCGCTTAACTTCCAGAATATTTCTGTAAGAACAGTACTGCAAATTATTGCTGATTATAATGATTTCAATTTGGTCACCAGTGATACCGTAGAAGGCAATATCACTCTACGTTTAGATGATGTGCCTTGGGATCAAGCGCTAGATTTAATTCTCCAAACCAAAGGGTTGGATAAGCGTATTGAAGGCAATATCTTAATGGTTGCCCCAAGTGAAGAGCTGGCTATTCGAGAAAGGCAAGATTTGGCTAACAAGCAAGAAGTCAAAGAGTTAGCGCCGCTTTATTCTGAATATATTCAGGTAAACTATGCAAAAGCGGTCGATATTGCCGAGTTGATGAAAAGTGCTGATTCAAGCTTATTGTCAAATCGCGGTAGCGTTGCGGTTGATGAACGTACCAATACTTTATTAGTCAAAGATACCGCAGATACTTTAGAAACTATTCATCGTTTAGTTGAAGTACTGGATATCCCGATTAAGCAGGTATTAATTGAAGCCAGAATGGTGACGGTTAAGGATAACGTCTCTGAAGATTTAGGCATTCGTTGGGGAATTACTGATCAACAAGGTGAAAGAGGTACCTCTGGGTCACTAGAAGGCGCTAATGATATTGTTGCTGGGGTTATTCCTGCACTAAGTGACCGCTTAAATGTGAACTTGCCCTCTTCGGCCTCTAATGCTGCCAGTATTGCATTTAGTGTGGCGAAAATGGCTGATGGAACCGTACTTGATTTAGAGCTAAGCGCGTTAGAGCAAGAAAATAAAGGCGAAATTATTGCGAGTCCACGTATTACCACTTCAAACCAAAAAGCGGCCTATATCGAACAAGGTGTAGAGATCCCTTATGTGGAGTCTGCCTCAAGTGGTGCCACAACTGTGTCATTTAAAAAAGCAGTGTTGTCATTACGAGTAACCCCGCAAATTACCCCAGATGACCGTGTCATTCTTGATTTAGAAATTACTCAAGATACCCGTGGTGAAGTTGTTTCAACTGGTACGGGTGAAGCGGTTTCTATTGATACTCAGCGAATTGGTACTCAGGTGCTTGTTGATAATGGTGAAACCATTGTATTAGGCGGTATTTACCAGCAGAACTTAATCAGTCGAGTTAGTAAGGTGCCAGTATTAGGTGACATTCCTCTGGTTGGTTTCTTATTCAGAAACACATCAGATACAAATGAACGTCAAGAGTTATTGATATTCGTGACACCGAAAATCGTGACTGAAAAGCTGTAACAGCGAAAAATAATCATGCCAGCTTAATTGCTGGCATTTTTTTGCCTTAAAATAATTAATTGCTTGATTATATTAAGGTCATTAAACATACCATCATTTTTTAAACTCGCTGAATCTAGGGTTAAATTATTTATTTTTAATAAACTCACTATAAATCGCTCACATCACTTGCAACAACTGGTGCATAACTGAGATAATCCTCCGTCAAGTCTCATTAGAGCAAGGTTAAATAATAGGTCGGCTTGAGTTTAAGTCGATAAGGCATACTTTTCATATAAGATTCAGACGTATATACAATGGCTGAAAAACGCAATATTTTTCTGGTAGGCCCTATGGGCGCAGGTAAAAGCACAATTGGTCGTCACTTAGCCCAACTGCTGCATTTAGATTTCCACGACTCAGATCACGAGATTGAGCAACGCACAGGTGCAGATATTGCATGGGTGTTTGACGTTGAAGGCGAAGAAGGTTTTCGTCGACGTGAAGCTCAAGTCATCGCCGACCTTTCGGAAAAGCAGGGCATTGTCCTAGCTACTGGCGGCGGATCTGTACAAAGCAAAGACATTCGTAATCATCTGTCGGCTCGCGGTATCGTTGTATACCTTGAGACAACAATTGATAAGCAAGTGGCTCGTACTCAACGTGATAAACGTCGACCTTTACTTCAGGTAGATGATCCACGTGAAGTGCTTGAAGATCTTGCTGACGTTCGTAATCCTTTGTATGAAGAGATTGCAGACGTAATAGTTAAGACTGATGAACAAAGCGCGAAGATTGTCGCAAATCAAATTATTGAGCAACTCGGTTTTTAGGTAGGTTTATGCAACAAGTTCAGGTTGAATTAGGTGTAAGAAGTTATCCCATTTATATTGGCCAGAATTTATTGCAACAAAACGCTTATCTCACCGATTACCTTTCCGGTAAAAAAGCACTTATTGTCACTAACGACACCATTGCTCCGCTGTACTTGAAACAAGCGCAGCAAGCTATGGCATCTTGTAGTGATATAGGTGTGGTTGTATTGCCGGATGGTGAACAATATAAAGATTTAACTCACTTAAATTTAATTTTTTCTGCACTGTTAGAAAATAATTATGCCCGTGATTGTGTAATCGTAGCACTAGGTGGCGGTGTCGTTGGTGACATGGCCGGCTTTGCTGCATCTTGCTATCAGCGGGGAGTTGAGTTTATTCAAATTCCAACCACCTTATTATCTCAAGTGGACTCTTCTGTTGGTGGTAAAACCGCAGTAAATCATCCGCTTGGTAAAAATATGATTGGGGCTTTTTATCAGCCACAACTGGTATTAATTGACACCGATTGTTTATCGACATTACCTGCAAAAGAGTTTGCTGCAGGAATGGCAGAAGTCATTAAATATGGCGTTATCTGGGATAGCGATTTTTTTAGCTGGTTAGAGCAAAATGTTGCTCCATTAAAAGCATTAAATACCGAAGCATTAAGCTACGCGATTGCTAAATGCTGCCAGATAAAAGCTGATGTCGTTACCCAAGATGAAACAGAGCGTGGTGTACGGGCACTGCTAAATTTAGGCCATACATTTGGTCATGCTATCGAAGCTGAAATGGGCTACGGTGTATGGTTACATGGTGAAGCTGTTGCTACCGGAACCATTATGGCGGCGGTAACATCGCAAAAGTTAGGTCTAATCGAGCAAAAAGATGTCGATAGAATTATTCGTTTGATGTTGGCGTTTGATTTACCGATAAGCTCTCCTGATTCAATGAACTTTGCTGACTTTATTAAGCATATGCAGCGAGATAAAAAAGTTCTCGCGGGTCAAATTCGATTGGTTTTACCCACCTCAATAGGCTCTGCTGATGTATTCTCTGATGTTGAAGAGTCTTTATTAGCTGACGTCATTAGCCAAGTTTAAGCTTTTTTGTCTAATGGTGGAGCTGTGGACATTCAACAAACGCTTTTATTACCTTCCCAAGAAGCTTTAGTTCAGCGGCTACAACATATTGCCAGCTATAGTGAGCAGCTAGTATTAGTCTGCGGCGCTAAAGGTTCAGGTAAAACCACCTTAGTTACAGCATTGGCGAGCGAGCTTGATAACTATAACTCTGCGTTGGTTATCTGCCCAATGCACGCTGATAGTGCTGAAATTCGGCGTAAAATACTGATCCAACTGATTTCATCACCAATTTTTGATGATACCTTACCGCTATCAGATACCTTAATTCGCATCCAATCTAGCTTAACAAAACCGCTGCATATCATTATTGATGATGCACATTTGCTGCCTAAAGAATTATGGGCAGAATGTATAGTGCTGACTCAAATCCGTTGTGCGGATAAACCGGTATCACTGACTTTTACGGTCACCACTGAATCATTTGCAGAGTTTAATGAATTAACTAAAACCATGAAGGATTTATTGCTTCATGTCGAGGTAGAGCCATTATCCTTAGCTGAACGTGAAGGCCTATATCGCACTTTATTAGTTAGAAGCAATAAAACGCCATTTATACCTCGCGAAATCATTCAATCACAAATTGAAAAACAAATGGGTACTCCTACCGAAGTGATTGAGTTACTTAAGCTTGCGCTTGAGGATAAGGTTGAAGAGCCAAAACGCTGGCCAAAATATTTTCCCTTAGGGGTGATCAGCTTGCTGCTGTGCTTAACCTTAGCGATTGTCGTTTTTTTTTATAATGAACCCGCAGCAGAATCTATTGAAGCAAACCAAGTTAACTTTAGGGCTTACCAAGCGCCAGAATCTCCAGCGCAATGGGCAAACCATCATTATGGCCAAAGCTTATTATTGCCTTGGCTTCAATTACATTTGCCATCTCAGCAATCTTTAATAGCGGCTA
This sequence comes from Shewanella sp. 10N.286.51.B8, assembly GCF_041469325.1. Lineage (NCBI taxonomy): Bacteria > Pseudomonadati > Pseudomonadota > Gammaproteobacteria > Alteromonadales > Shewanellaceae > Shewanella > Shewanella sp. 10N.286.51.B8. The sequence goes on along the minus strand of NZ_JBFRKG010000013.1, from coordinate 115,862 downwards.
ATGAGCCAAGCGATCTTGTTTTACAGCTGCTTACTGAGCAGCAAATATTAACCAGCACTACAAAAAGTGGCGCAGTTGAAATCGAAGCAGCAAACACTCAACAGGATTACCAGAGCGTTCATACTGTGGCTGTTGAATTAGTGGCTGGTGAATTAATAGCAGCTGAGTTAGTGGTAAATGAAGATATTGATACCGCTGAAGTTGATGAGACATTGGTCATTATTGAAACAGATAAGCTACAGCTTACTGACAACAGTGCAGCGCTGAGCAATACTGACGATATTGCCACAGCCAATGAAGCGTTAGCCGAGCTGCAATATCGAGCGGGTTACACATTACAACTGGCGAGCGTTATCGAACCCAAATCACTTAACAGTATCTTGTTAAAATTAGATAATGAAACAGCTGTAATTCGTGCTAATTATAATAAACGTCATGTTGTCTTATTTGGGCAGTTTAATAACGCCAGCCAAGCACAAGATAAAGCGCTTAAATTACAAACCGAACTCGGTTTAAGTGCCCCTTGGGTTCGAAAATTCAGCGATCTTCAAGGTTATCAACTTAGTTCAAATTAATTAGTTAAAGCCCTTAAATCAGCAATGATTATTCTCAATAAAAAGAGTACAATCATCTGCTTTAATTTTGCTAGTAAATGGTATTCATGACTAAAAAGCATAGAGCCTTTCTTAAATGGGCGGGTGGAAAATTTAAACTCGTTGATGAGCTAGCAAAACATTTACCTCAAGGTGAAAGGCTAGTTGAGCCTTTTGTCGGTGCAGGATCAGTGTTTCTCAATACTGACTACGACTCATATCTGCTATGCGATATTAATCATGATCTAATTAACCTCTATAATATTGTTAAAAGTCAGCCTGAGAAATACATTGCAGCAGCAAAGGCCATGTTTGTTCCAGAGATGAACGTGAAAGAGCAGTATTACCGAGTGCGTGAAGAGTTTAACCAAACTCAAGATCCGTTTTTACGCTCCGTTTATTTCTTATATATGAATCGTCATGGTTTTAATGGTTTATGCCGTTATAACCGTAAAGGCGGCTTTAATGTCCCGTTTGGTTCTTACAAAAAACCTTATTTTCCTGAAAAAGAACTGCGTTATTTTTCTGAAAAAGCTCAAAAAGCGATTTTTGAGTGTGTGGGTTACGAGCAAGCATTTGATATGTCAAAAGCTGGTGATGTCATTTATTGTGATCCTCCTTATGCTCCGCTATCAACTACAGCAAGTTTTACGACCTATGCCGGCCCAGGTTTTAGTCTTGACGACCAAGCGCTATTAGCGAGAAAGTCTCGCCACACTGCACTTGAGCGTGATATCCCGGTACTGATCAGTAATCATGATATTCCACTGACTCGAGAGCTATATCGCGGCGCAAAAATGGCCTCGATAGACGTACAGCGCAATATTAGTCAAAAGGGTAATTCACGTAAGAAAGTAGCTGAAGTGATGGCGTTATATGATCATCATTATCAAGAAGTTATTGATTAAATCTTGAGTTAAGCAAAGGCTTAGCTGATAAATAGTGGCTTAGCTCAGTACCTGCTTAACAATCAATATTAGCGATAAAACCATCAGCACTGCCAGTGCAATGCCCATAAAGATGAAGGGTAAGGGTGATCGACTTTGCTTAAAATCACGTTGGCGATTATCTTCCGTTTGCACCCCAAAAAATGCGGCGATAGTACTGGTAAATACCTGCCAAATAAACATTAAAGTGCGTTAGGGTTATTCGTTGGCATATCACTTATTGGTCTATTGTGGTCATTACTATGCAGTAACTCCAATAAATCTAAAAAGTGAAACTGACTTGAGCGGCTATTGCCTGTTACCCAACTTCCCCAACTGACATTATCTGAATCAACTGCACAGCGGTTAGTCGGATGGCTACTGGGTAAACTCGCGTTATAGGCAACATTGTCAGAGCAATCACATTGCTGAGCTTGCAAGGCGGGCTCGCTTTCTGACATGAAAAAGTAGGCAACAAGCATTAATGCGCTAGTCGAAAATAAGCTAACAGCAGGTTTTAATGTTACTTTACCTGTTTGCTTAGTACTCATTTTTAGCTGACGGCACATCATAAGGGCTATCCTTGTCTTATACTTTCAGAAATTATTCAAAAGGGATTAATCATCTATCTACATTGGCACATACGCTGCCTAGCAGAAGATTGCTCACAATACACAGTGACATGTGTCGCATTATAGCAAGTTTGTTTAGATATTGAACAGCCATCATGTGTGATCTAGATCAACTTAATATCGACATAGCACTAAAATTTATATTTCTTGCTGTTGAAAAAGTTTTATTGGCGATTGAGACTAGAGCGATTTCTCTGCAAAGGGTAAAATACTGTCACTTATAACCGCCTCGAGAAGACTATGCGTCCATTTTTGATTGCCCCATCTATTTTATCTGCCGATTTCGCCCGTTTAGGTGATGATGTTAAAGCCGTTTTAGATGCCGGTGCTGACGTTGTTCATTTCGATGTTATGGATAATCATTATGTGCCTAATTTAACCATTGGCCCTATGGTATGCAAAGCGTTGCGGGACTACGGCATTACTGCTGATATTGATGTACATTTAATGGTTAAGCCTGTTGATAGTCTAATTCCTGATTTTGCTAAAGCAGGCGCATCAATTATAACTTTCCACCCAGAAGCCACAGAACATCTTGATCGCAGCCTACAGCTGATTAAAGAATCAGGCTGTAAGGCAGGCTTAGTGTTTAATCCTGGTACACCATTACATTACCTTGACCATGTGATGGACAAATTGGATGTGATTTTATTAATGTCAGTAAACCCAGGTTTTGGTGGCCAGTCATTTATCCCATCGACACTGGCTAAGCTTAAGCAAGTGCGTGACATTATTGATGCCAGCGGTTATGACATCCGTTTAGAAGTCGACGGTGGGGTAAAAGTAGATAATATTGCTGAAATCGCTGCTGCAGGCGCCGATATGTTTGTCGCAGGCTCTGCTATTTTCAATCAACCTGATTACAAAGTAGTTGTTGATCAAATGCGTGATGAACTAGCAAAAGTTGAAGGCTAATTATGACAGTATTTTCTAATATTAAAGCCATCGCTTTTGATTTAGATGGAACACTTATTGATAGCGTTCCTGATTTAGCTGCGGCAACTAATGCAACACTAACAGAGTTATCATTACCTAACGCACAAGAAGCGCAAGTTAGAAGCTGGGTTGGCAATGGTGCCAATATGTTAATGCGCCGCGCTTTAATGTTTGCTCAACCACAAGTGACTGATACGCAGGCTATTGACGCTCAATTAGAGCAAGTTATGCCAAGGTTTATGCACCACTATGGGCTTCATTTAGAAAAACACAGTAGCTTGTACCCTAACGTGTTAAGCACCTTGAAGCAGATAAAAGCTGCTGGCTATAACATGGCAATTGTGACTAACAAACCGTACAAATTTACCACACCGTTACTTGAGTCTTTTGGTATAAGTGCGTTTTTTGATCTTGTACTTGGTGGCGACTCGTTAGAAAAAATGAAACCCGACCCATTGCCATTAACGCATATTTTGCAGCAATGGCAACTTGAGCCAGCACAACTGCTTATGGTAGGTGACTCAAAGAATGACATACTCGCTGCGAAATCTGCCGGTCTAAGCTCAATTGGCTTGACCTATGGCTACAACTACGGTGAAGATATCGCCCTGAGCAGCCCAACGGCAGTATGTGAACAATTTAATGAAATTTTAGCGCTACTGAATTTATCCGCTGAAATGAATGCAACATCAATGGAGCAATAAACGAATGACTGCAAAACCTATCGTGTTTAGTGGTGCTCAACCATCAGGTGAGCTGAGTATTGGTAACTACATGGGCGCACTTCGTCAATGGGTTAACATGCAAGATAGCCACGACTGTATTTATTGCGTAGTTGATTTACATGCAATTACTGTAAGACAAGACCCTGCGAAACTACGTGAAGCCTGTTTAGATACCTTAGCTATTTACCTTGCATGCGGTATCGACCCTGAAAAAAGCACGGTATTTTTACAATCTCAAGTTCCGCAGCATACACAGCTGAGCTGGGCGTTAAACTGTTACACCCAAATGGGTGAGCTAAGCCGTATGACCCAGTTTAAAGATAAGTCGCAAAAGCATGCAAACAACATCAATGTTGGCTTGTTTGATTACCCTGTATTAATGGCTGCAGATATCTTGCTATATCAAGCTAACGAAGTACCTGTTGGTCAAGATCAAAAGCAGCACTTAGAGCTAACCCGTGATATCGCGACGCGCTTTAATAATGCCTATGGTGATACGTTTGTCGTGCCAGAGCCGTTTATTCCGCCAACGGGCGCAAAAGTCATGTCACTGCAAGAGCCGACTAAGAAAATGTCTAAGTCGGATGAAAACCGTAACAACGTTATTGGTTTACTTGATGATCCTAAAGCGATTATGAAGAAAGTGAAAAAAGCCATGACCGATAGCCAAGAGCCACCAGTGGTGCGTTTTGACGTTGAAGAAAAACCAGGCGTTTCAAACTTATTAAGCCTGATGTCAGGTTGTAATGGTCAGTCAATCGAGTCAATTGAAAAAGACTTTGAAGGCAAAATGTACGGTCACTTAAAAGTCGCTACCGGTGAAGCAGTTGTCGCTATGCTTGAGCCGCTGCAAGAGCGCTACCGTGAGATTAGAGCCGATGAAGATTATCTTAATGCAGTATTTAAAGCCGGTGCTGAAAAGGCACAAGCTCGTGCAGAAGAGACGATCAAAAAGGTCTACGAGAAAATCGGTATGATTGTGTAGTATCTGTTTTTTTAAGACAAAAAAGCCAGCATCAAGCTGGCTTTTTGTGAGCTGCCAATAAAGGCTAATGGTTTGAAATCGCCGTGGCTGAATACTCAGGATTACTATTTTGTGTCATGTTTGGATGGGTATGGTTTGGGGAATGGTTAGATGGGCTCGGTTGGCTGGGAGCTGGGTTGATTGTGCTGCCGACAACACTCGTTTCAATATGTGGAAAAGTCTTGATAGCCAAGCGTAAAGTATTGGCTAATAGGTTGGTCGAAACGCAATAATAGAAGGTTACTCATTAGCAACAGCCAATAAAAATAGTCTATACAAACTCTTTTTATTGGCAGTCTAATGATGAGTTATTGAGCTAGTCATCTTTATCGACGTACTCAAATACTTTGATTACCTTACGTACACCAGAAGTATTGCGGGCGATATCAACCGCAATATCCGCTTGTTCGCGATCGATTAGCCCCAGTAAAAATACCTCGCCGTTTTCCGTGATCACTTTAACTCGGGTCACATCCAAAGACTTCTCATTTAGCATCCGCGTTTTAACCTTGGTTGTTACCCAAGTGTCGTTGCTGCGAGTGGTAAATGAGGTAGGGTTACCAATGCGAATTTGATTATGTAATTTGCCGCCAATTTCCAGCTCTTGTACCGTTTTAATGGCTTTATCCCGCAACATTGAGTTAGGAGATTGACCAATCATCAATACATTACTGTTTAACACCACACCGGTAATATTGGTCTGGTTATGAATATCTTCATGCTTAGACAGTGCGCTGGTAATTTCAAAGTCGGCATTGGTATCACTGATTTGTGTCGACATACTACGCTCATCATTGACCATTTTGGCCCCGCCAACAGCACCAACCATCACCACGCCAGCGCAGCCTTGAAGAAGGAAAAGTATTGCTATGACAAGAGCCGTTTTTATCATGCTTGCTCGTCCTGTGGGAACAGAGTGCGGTCAATATTGTCACATAAGCAGTGAATTGCTAATAAGTGAACTTCTTGAATACGCGCAGTGACATTGGATGGAACTCGTACTTCAACATCGCCAGCGCTCATCAAGCCCGCCATAGCGCCGCCGTCTTTACCGGTTAATGCCACAATAGTCATGTCACGGCTTAATGCTGCTTCCATGGCTTTAATGATGTTACCTGAGTTACCGCTGGTCGAAATTGCTAATAAAATATCACCTGGTTGACCCAGTGCCATGATTTGCTTTGAGTAAATTTCGTCATAGCTGTAATCGTTAGCAATAGCTGTAATGGTTGAAGTGTCACAACTTAACGCGATAGCAGGTAGCGGTGGACGCTCAATTTCATAGCGGTTTAATAACTCAGCTGAGAAATGCTGCGCGTCACCTGCACTGCCACCATTACCACAGGCTAGGATCTTGTTACCACTTAAAAGACATTGCACCATCATTTCAGCCGCTTTCTCAATCGACTCTGGTAATGCTTCAGCAGCATCAATCTTGGTTTGAATTGACTCTGTAAAGCTATCTTTAATACGTTCTAACATGGGTTAAATCCTTACAAGGTAAAGTGTTGCTAGCATGCTTTATTTCTTCAATTGAGCAGCATTATAGCTAAAAATGGCTGTTTAAAAACACCCCTGAAGCCATTGAATGTCGGTTGTGTTAATGGCAACCATATCAAAACGGCATGGGGCATTGATTTTATGGGTTTGTATATACTGTTGGGCTGCTTTTCTGATGCGAGAAATCTGTGCTGCAGACAGGGCGGTGAGTGCGCCGCCAAATTGGGTTGATGAGCGAAATTTTACTTCAACAAAGACCCAAGTTTGTTGGTCGCGCATGATTAAATCAATTTCACCAAAGCGGTAACGCTGATTTTGAGCCACAAACTTAAGACCTTGTTGTTCAAGGTAAGTGCGTGCGGTTAATTCAGCCTGTTGGCCTTGACCCACAGTTGACGACATCATAATGGGCGCAGCTGGCCTCGTTGGTATTTACCCCAACTGAGTTTACGCTCAATGACGCCATTTTCATCCACCGATAATGCGCCACTACGGCCATTGAACTGGTAGCCAGGAAAGGCGCGCATTTGCGCTAAACGATTGACTAAATCAAGGGCGTCATAACCCATGATGTATAAACGCTTCTGGCTGTTATTCCAATTGCTCCAGAGTTTTTTGACCATGGTGGTTTCAGTATTCGTGCCCATTAACCAAGGGATATCACTGATCATCAGGTTGTTAAGCTCTTGAGCCGATTGAGTCGAGCTGCCACTTAAACGGCTGCGGCTGGTGGTATACAGGGCAACCGGATCGGCAAACACACTAAAATTGACGTCTAAAAAGGGCTTTAATAGCACTAAATCTTTTGCGGCTGAGATCATGTAAATAGCATCAATATCACGACGTGAGCGAAAATCAGCTTCAATATTGTTGCCAATCAGCTCTTTTATTCTAGCAATTCGCGCTTGGCTGTCTTTAACACCTAAGGCTTCTTGTACTGTTAGCTTCATCTGATCGCCGCGATCATAAAAGTGGACTTCAGCATTGTCTTCAGTGAGCTCAAGCCACTTTTTATTAAAGCTTTCTGCCATACGTTTACCCGTTGAGTCATTACTGACTAACAATAACGGTAGCGTGATGCCATCTTCATAGAGTTTTTGCGCAGCATCGCTAGCTTCTTGTGCTGGCGATAATGAAAAGTAAAACTGATCATTTTTTGGGGTAAAGCTGTCGGTTTGATTTAAATACAGCTGCGGCACAGTGAGCAAATCTTGCTCATTAAGTGCTTGTAGCTCTTCAACCGCGGAAGGCAATAGCGGCCCAATCACAAATTCAGCACCAGCAGCAATAGCAGCTTGATAAGCTTGCTCAACCCCAAGGTTAGTGTCAAAGAAATTAAGCTCAACATTGTCTTCAAATGCCGCCATATAGCTGGCAATTAAACCTTGTCTAATTGGCTCTGCAACACTGGCTCGTCGGCCTGTTAACGGCAATAACACTGCAATATTTTGTGGTTTAAAAGGTTTGGCATTTAAGGCTTGTTCTAAATCTGATGGCAGTTTCGCAGCGCCTGGGTGATTAGGGTTGGCTTGTTGCCACTCACCTAAGTAACGAACTAACTGTGAAGGGTCAACCGCATAATGTTTGGCAATGTAGGCTAGTTGCAACCAGCCTGAAAAAGTGGGATTACTGCGATCACCCATAAAGCTTTTAATGGTTTCTTCATGCAGTGGTTGTAGCGTGCGCCAAATGGTGTCATTCACTTCAAAGGCTTGCTGCTGCGGAAGATATAAACTGAGTAAACTTAATTGTCTAAGCTCATCAATCGGCTGCTTAGTTTGATTATATAAGCGGGCTTTATATTGATGATAGGAGACTCTTTGCCATTGAGGTAATTTCCACTGGCTAGGATAGCGTAAAATCGCTAAGGCATCGGCATCTGAACTGGTGTTTTCAGCCACCCGCGCAGAAAGGTAAATATACTCAGCCTGAATGCTTAAATCACTTTGCAAATCAGCTTTCATCGAGGTCAAAAGCTTGCTTGCGGCAACAAAATTGCCATCATTGATATAAGCATGGGCGGCAAGTAGCAAATAGCGGTCGCGAATTTGCGGCTGTTTAGCATTGCTTGCTGCAGATAAATAAACATTAGCCGTTTGTTCAACGGATGCCATTGAGCTATCAATAGCCTGTTTATTTTCAGTAGGTTGAGTCGCACAACCAAATAACACGGCTGATAAAATGGCGGCGAAAACAAATTTAGTTGTATTCAGTCTTTTTAACACAGGGCTTCACTCTGGTAAGATGCTGACTCTAGTTTAACCTGCTCTTTCACTTGGCGAAAGTCTTGATGATAGTCAATACAGAGGTAGTTATGGACCTATCGGTCGCACTTTATATCGTTCCCACTCCTATAGGCAATTTAGGAGACATCAGCAGCCGTGCAATCGAGGTGCTTAATAACGTTAAACTTATTGCCTGTGAAGACACGCGTCATAGTGGTAAATTGCTCAGTCATTTTGGCATTGAAACCCGTAAGACGGCGTTGCATGATCATAATGAACGTGACAGAGCCCAGTGGATTATTCAAAAGCTGAGTAATGGTGAAGCTGTGGCACTTATTTCTGATGCGGGCACGCCGCTCATTTCAGATCCTGGCTACCACTTGGTCAAACAGGTGCGTGAAGCAGGTTACAATGTTATTCCGTTGCCGGGCCCTTGCGCAGCAATTACCGCCTTAAGTGCATCAGGATTACCTTCAGATCGTTTTTCATTTGAAGGCTTTTTACCTTCAAAAGAAAAAGGCCGTTTAGACAAATTATCAGCACTTAAAGAAGACTCAAGAACCTTAATCTTCTATGAATCACCACATCGCATAGTGCACAGTTTAGAGTCAATTGTGGCGGCATTAGGCGAAGACCGTGAAATTGTCATGGCCCGTGAAGTGACTAAAACCTTTGAGACCTTTTTATCTGGCGCAGCAGGCGCTGTACTGCAACAAGTTAAAGATGACTTAAATCAGCAAAAAGGCGAAATCGTATTAATGATCCATGGTCACCGCAGTGACAGTGATTCAGAAATACCCACAGTGGTGATCAATACTTTAAAATTGCTATGTAAAGAACTGCCACTTAAAAAAGCCTCGGCATTGGCTGGCGAAATCTACGGCCTTAAAAAGAATGCGCTTTACAAATACGGTTTAGAAATCGGTCTATAGAGAATAGGTTGAGTTGAGTAGTTAGCTCAACCTGTTTACCTCAGCTTCATATGGTTTGCCATAAAGCCATATTTTAGTTGGTGTGTTGCAGTGGCTTAGGCTATAATCCGCGCCGAGTTGGCCAGACAGTTGCTGCGTTCGCAAGAACGGGGAGGAAAGTCCGGGCTTCAAAGAGCAGGATACCAGGTAACGCCTGGGCGGTGTAAACCGACGACAAGTGCAGCAGAGAGGAGACCGCCAACTTCGGTTGGTAAGGGTGAAAGGGTGCGGTAAGAGCGCACCGTGCGGCTAGTAATAGTTCGTAGCAAGGTAAACTCTATCCGAAGCAAGACCAAATAGGGTCCCGTATGGCGCTGCTCGCGTTGGGACCGGGTAGGTCGCTTGAGCCTGTGAGCGATTGCAGGCCTAGATGAATAACTGTCCAAGACAGGACCCGGCTTATCGGCCAGCTCACCTAATAGTACGAAGCCCGCTTATCGAAAGATAAGCGGGTTTTTTGCTGTCAGGGATCCCGCGTAACTCTCAACAATAGTCTTGATTATCTTCATAATTTTAGATGAACATCACCTATCTCTATCTTCTTTCATGATAATTTTGTTCACATCTTAAAGAGGAGTAAGTTATGACGCGTCCAGTAATTCTTGATTGTGATCCCGGACATGATGATGCCATCTCGCTTGTTCTTGCACTTAGCTCAACCGAGCTTGACGTTCTTGCCGTTACTACTAGCGCTGGTAATCAGACGCAAGCCAAAACGCTTAATAATGCCCTGCGGGTATTAACCTTACTTGGGCGGCACGATATTCCGGTCGCTTCTGGTTCACCTAAGCCATTAGCTCGTGAATTAATCATTGCAGATAATGTACATGGTGAGTCAGGCCTAGACGGGCCAGAATTACCAGATCCTGGCTTCGAGCCTGTTAAGCAAACTGCTATCGAGTTAATTGCTGAAAAGGTTCGTCAAAGTGAAGTGCCAGTAACCTTAATTCCTACCGGGCCACTGACCAACATTGCAATTTTTTTAACCGCGCACCCAGAGTTGCACGCTAACATTGAAACTATTGTTTTGATGGGCGGTGCTGCTGGGGCTGGTAATTGGACGCCTGCTGCTGAGTTTAATATATTCGTTGATCCAGAAGCTGCAGATATTGTGTTTAAGTCCAACATCCCTATTGTTATGTGCGGCTTAGATGTTACCCATGAAGCGCAAATTATGGATGAAGATATAGAGCGGATCCGCAACATCGATAACCCTGTGGCACAGTGCGTGGCAGAGTTGCTCGACTTTTTCATGATCTATCATCGGGATCCTAAATGGGGATTTACAGGGGCACCGCTGCACGACCCTTGCACCATCGCTTGGTTACTTAAACCTGAACTGTTTACCACTACCGATTGCTGGGTAGGCATTGAGACTAAAGGTGAGTATACCCAGGGCATGACCGTAGTCGATAGATATCAATTAACTGGCCGAGCGCATAACGCCAAAGTCTTGCTTAATATCGACCGTAGTGGTTTTGTCGACTTTATTGTTGATTGCTTAGAAAAATATTAATCGATATGCATTGGTTATTACTTGTCTGATTAGTATTAGATATGTAGTAGCGAATGGCCATTTAAGTTACATACAAAATAGAGCCGGCTGAACATAAAGGTATGAATAAATTATTAGTGATAGGGAGTGCGAATGCTGACCATGTATTAGCATTTGAAACATTGCCACAAGCCGGAGAAACCTTACTCAGTCAGCATTACCGACTTGAGCTCGGCGGCAAAGGTGCCAATCAAGCAGTGGCAGTGGCCCGATTAAAACGGCCTGCACAGCAAGTCGAATTTATTTGTGCCCTTGGTGATGATGCAAATGGCCAAATAATGCGCGATGCTTGGCAAAAAGATGATATACAACAATCAGGTTGTTATACCATCCCCAGGCAAAGCACTGGTACTGCGATGATTTTTGTCAGTCAAACGGGTGAGAATTGTATTGGAGTCGTCTCCGGTGCTAATGGTTGTTTGAGCCAAGATCACATAGCAGAGCAGCAAGATAAATTTGCTCAAGCAAGTTATCTGTTAATCCAGCTTGAGACCCCATTAGATAGCGTAATTAAGGCGCTATCTATCGCAAAACAGCAAGATTGTACGACCATCTTAAATCCTGCTCCGGCAATACATTTAGCCAAGAGCACATTATCACTCGTCGATATCATCACTCCCAATGAAACCGAAGCTCAAGTGCTAACGGGTATTGCAGTTAAAGACCCTGCATCAGCTAAACTTGCTGCTAATGCATTGCATTTGTCCGGCATTAGCACAGTGATAATTACCCTGGGCAACCAAGGCGCATATTTGAGCGTGCAAACAGCGGCTGAAAATATCAGTGAATTAATACCGGCTAGGGTTGTGACTGCTATTGATACCGTTGCGGCTGGCGATACCTTTAATGGTGCTTTAATGGTTGCTTTAGATGAAGGGTTAACCACCAAACAAGCGGTGGTATTTGCCAATAAAGCCGCAGCCATTGCTGTCACGCGTCATGGGGCGCAAAGCGGTATCCCATATCGAACTGAACTCACTTTTGAAGGTGAATAATGTTGCCATGGCTCATTACATATATATGGGAATATATTGCTTATAAGGCGCTGAATACCGCTAAATGAGTCTATTGCTGCTATAAAAGTTGAGTACTTCTGTAATTGTGGTTTGGTGTGTAAAATCGATTTTCATGCGTTGGCTGAGTTACTTTATAGCCCAGTTCACCTAATAGTAAAAAGCCCGCTTATCGAAACATAAGCGGGCTTTTTGTTTTATAGCGTATTAAGTCTGTTTTTTATTCTATTTCATTACCGCTTGTTGGAAACGGTTACCTGCAATAGCACCGATAACCAGTACCAGTAAATATACCCAGCCTGATAATGAGAAATTAGCAATGGGGGTGAACAAGGCGCCGACATTACAACCGTTAGCAAAGCGTGTACCAAAGCCCATTAATAGTCCACCTAAAGCAAACAATGCCAGCTGTTTTGTCGAGTGGTTTATGGCAAATGAGAATTTAAATTTGCCCATAAATAACACCGCGATGAGCGTGCCTAAGAAAATCGCGAAGTTTTGTACCGATACCCCATGTTCAAAAAAAGGCGTACTGAACATGGCTTCTGGCCGTTGGCTTATTTCGGTAATGGTGTTCATTTCAACCCCAAACAACATTAAACCTTTAGCAAACCATATACCAAAGGGAAAATAATGGGTGGCTTTGTATTTGTGCTAGCCGATAGCCTTACTGAGTTTGAGCGTGAACTACTAAATGCAAATAATGGGACCGCTGGCTTTGTTGCTATGAATGATGATTTGGTAGGCTTACAACATCAAATCAGTGTAGTGGCAATAGATAGCAAAAACCAGAGCACTACGCTCTGGTTTGGTATTGGCTTGAAGTTAAATTTAACTTACTTCAATGGGTGCATTTCTTTATCAATCCAAAACTTCAAAGGGCGAGAATGATGGGGTTCTATTTCTGGGTCGAAAACACCATCGTTGTTGCTGTCTTGCCAAGTTAGTTCGATGACAGAGGCAAAGCCACCGGTGTTATTGATGAGATGCCAATCCTTGTATTCTCGAATTTCACCATAGAATCTTGTTGAAAAACGAAGGTAAGTTTCGGTTTGATTATTGACCATTGGCTTGGCCGCCTGGCTTTGTTCCCATTCGGAGCATTCACCTAAATGATTGGTTGCCATGCAGATGGTCCTAGTTTTAGCTACAATAATGCTACCGTTACTGTTTTTGGTTAGTTGATATCCCTGTTGATACTGTGGCGTAATGGTTTGGACATCATTGATATCTGCAAAAATTAGCCTTGCCTGATTCATTGATGGAACCAACAGCCATTGCTGTGAAGTTTCTATTTTATAAAAGCTAGCTAGGTGTGGGTTGATTGCTGTGTCATCTCTCGTCCAGTTAGAACTAACTACTTTCCCGTCACGAATAAGCTCATTATTGAGTTCACCATCGAGATCCACGCCATGACGATGACGGGTCGTGATACCATCATACCTCAGTGTTAGTGCATCACCGTTATGTGACCACAGGATCTCTTTGCCATAAACTAATGATTGCCCTGAGCCTGCACCATTAAGGGTTACTAGATCAGACTGCCATTTGTCATTGATGTATAGTGCTAATGGCAAAGTTTTAGAATTTCCAACGGTGTCCGGTACGCCGTGCCATGGTTGTGAAAAATGATTTTCTAACACCATACGGGAGGTAAGGTAACCATTAGCATGTTTGTATTTAATTGTGGTGATTAAGTTACCTTCACTGTCATGAGCAGCGATGTGAAAAATAAGATCGATGCACTTAACTAAATGGTTCAAGGTTTGGAATAAGAACTCTACCTCAATAAGTGTGCCTACAGCGTCTTCAGGAAGCTGTTCTGGCATAGCTTGGATAAAGGTCGAAATATCGAAACTAGGCGACGAAACTAGGGTGGCTACGACCTTACGTCCTGTTGCAAAGTAATCGAAATCGAATACGCCTAGCTCAGTTGTGAATTGCCCGCCAACTTCATCGAACAGCCATCGACCTGACCATTGCGTATTTCGAATCAGGATTACATGTTCGCCAAGTGGTTTTATACCAGTGCCACTTTCCATAACTTGCACAAGCTTAGCTGATTTGGTTGAGATAGCATCGGCATTGTTGCTGCGGAACTGGGCCAGTTCGTCTGCAAACTCAGGCATAAACAGATCGCGGGTATTGACCAGAGTTTTATCGTCAGCATTGGTTACCGCAGTAGTCGTCATTTGCGGGCGAGCTTCAGCCACTGGCAAGACATAACCGTTGGCACCGATAAGTTCGATGATTGCGGCGTACTCAACCAATTCTTTAGCATCTAAAGTTTGGATAGCTTGCTCTAGCTGAACACTAGTTACGATTGGTTTGTCGTTATTGGCTGTAACCAGCAGGATTTCTTCTGCAGTTGTCAACTGAGTTGGGCGAACCGAAGGCTGGTTTTCTTCAATCAAGGATAAATGCCCTGATACCGTTTCAGTGGCAAACTGGATCAATTCTGCACCCGTGCCAACGATAGAAGTTAGCTTGATTTGCTCTTGGCTGTATTCAGAATTACCTTCTGCCCAAAGCACTACGACGTCTGTCGGTTGGTAAACGCGTGTGCTAACGCTAAACGAGCCATCATCTTGTGACACTCCACCAAATAAGGCCTCAGCATCTGAATAAACTCGAGTAGTTACATATGGCTTACTTAGAGTTAGATCACTGGTGCCGTTATAGGCGGAAAGATTGATAAGTTGGCCAACATTTAGCTCAATTTCACCACGATACTGCTTACCGTTATCTTCTGCTGTATAGCCAATAATTGTGGTACCAAGTGCGCGACGTTTAGGGGTAAAGGTAACACTATCATCTTCGTTAATGACGAAGTTACCAAATTCGGTTTCATCTATGGAAACCAATTTGGGCTCCTCACTTATGGTGTCATCATTTAGCAGCGGTGATAATGTTCCTGCTACAACCTCTTTAAACATAAATATTTCTAGTTTGTCAGCGTTGGCTGTCGGGGTATGTTCGGTAGGTGGTGTCGTATCTACCGCAGGAGGAGTTGGAGCTGAGCTATCATTACCACCTCCACACCCTGATATCAAAGCTGCAACAAATATAGCGGCTCCGCCTCGGATATAAATCATTTCAACGTCCTTATTTTATAGTTTGTACACAATTTTAACAATCATATCACCAAGGGGTGCTGAAATAGAAATTTTGAATTTAGGGGGGAAATGGAACGATAAAATTTTGGTAAAACGAAGTGTTGGTTTTTACCTTCAAAAGCCATTAAATAGTGATCGCTATAGGGTGAGGTGTCTCTTTTGCGAAAGGCAATATAGTGTAATCAATACAATACAAGGTAATTAGGGCTCTTGTTGATAAAAGCTGCTAGCACAGAATGAATCTGAAATTCAAATAGTTAATTTTACTAGTAAGTTATCATATAGCCCAGCTCACCTAATAGTAAAAAGCCCGCTTATCGAAACATAAGCGGGCTTGTTGCTTTTTAGCGTATCAAATCTGTTTTTTTATTCTATTTTATTTCATTACCGCTTGTTGGAAACGGTTACCTGCAATGGCGCCGATGACAAGTACCAGTAAATATACCCAACCAGATAATGAGAAATTAGCAATTGGGGTGAACAAGGCGCCGACATTACAGCCGTTAGCAAAGCGTGTACCAAAGCCCATTAATAGTCCACCTAAAGCAAACAATGCCAGCTGTTTTGTGGAGTGGTTTATGGCAAATGAGAATTTAAATTTACCCATAAATAACACCGCGATGAGCGTGCCTAAGAAAATCGCCAAGTTTTGTACTGATACCCCGTGTTCAAAAAAAGGCGTGCTGAACATAGCTTCAGGGCGCTGGCTTATTTCGGTAATGGTGTTCATTTCAACCCCAAACAACATCAAACCTTTAGCAAACCAAATACCAAAGGGGGTCGATGCGCCCCAGCCTGAGCCAGTACTTGCCATCATGATGCCAAAAATAACGGCAATAACTAATGCTGTGGTGCGCATTTGCCACAGGCTGGCAAGCCAGTTTTGATATGTTTTACGGCTAAATAACGTGAACTGTGTGTCTGCATCACGGTTAACGCTTTGGGATTGAAGCTGTTGACGCTCAATTTCACCGGCGACACCTAAGTATGAGCCTTTACGGCGGCGATAGTTTTCATATTTTTTGGCAATAATCACCACGGTTAACGCTAAAACTATGGTCACTAAAATTGACATGAAGTAACCATTTAGCGGCGTGCCAGCAAACAAGTCGGGTAAAAATACCCCTTTACCTTGATAGCTTGCTGATGAAAACCAGCTATCCGTTATCCAGCTTTGGCTGCTTTGTAATGGAAAGCCAAAAAAGACTCCCGCGCCAAAAAACACTAAGGTAATTGCCGCTCTTGGCACATCACTGACAAACTCCACCATCATCCCCGTTGCGCAGCAGCTGGATAAGCTCATGCCTGCACCAAACATGATGCCGCCAATCAATAGCCCTGCATTAATGGGGTTAATCCATAAATCATAGTGCTGGCCATCAGCGTTAAGCAATAAACCGGCATTGATGATGGCAGTGATCACAAACATGAACATCAGGGTTTGCAATAATTGAGTAGAGCCGCGGCGGTAAGCGCGGTTAATACTGCCTGCAAAACCGATGGCGCCTTTGGCTAACGCAAAGCCTAAACTAAGGCCTAATAACAAGCGTAAAAACAGCCCGTCATTGGCTAATTGAGTCGCACCAACCACTAAGGTTAATAGCAAAATGGCAACGGCCATCACCGCTTGATTTTTATTTATTTCCACTAGACCAACCCACTACATTTGATAACAAACTAAAAACAGAAATTAAACAAATGGCATTATTTTCAAGTGTTTAAGTGCGCCTGCTATTTTTAGGGAGATTATGGTGAACCCGCTTGTTGCTGTCTATCGTCAACCGTTGTTTTAAATAGACTGCTTTGTCATAACTCATGCAATAAAGTGAATTATGATGATAATTATTTAATGTCTAAACCATGAAAGAGCTCAATTATCGATTCATTTATTAGCATATGGATCAAAATAACATGGCCGTTATGTTGGTTGGCTTTTCATTGGCTTTTCATTGGCTTTTCATTGGCTTTTCATTGGCTTGTTATTGGTTATGACTCAATATTTGAGGCGTTAGTCATTGGCTGTAATAGAGTATTGAGTGTCTAGACGATAATAAAATAGGCGCTATAGTGATTGTAAGTCAGCGTGTTATTACATCACAAAGCCCCCTTTTGGAGAATAAGGAGTGCGTGAGTTACGGGTTCTTTTATGGCTGCTTGTGCTCAACTCTTAAGTCTAACTCTTCCTTTGCGATTTTTAACAGTTTATCTCGCATCCAACCATTTAATGGGTCTTGCTCCGCTTGTTTATGCCAATACATATAGACAGGTAAATCGGGTACTTCAAAGGGCAGCTCTACCACACTCACGGGCATTTTATCTTTGAGTAGACTGGCGTAAGCATTTGGCATAGTCAGTAACATATCGCTGCGACTGATCACGCTGGTGGCGGCAAAATAATGCTCACATCGCAAGGCTATTTTTCTCGCAAGCCCGTGCATCGCTAACGCCATATCCACGAGGTCAACTTTGGAATCTTTTAAGGTGACCAAGGCGTGGGGGAAATTAACATAGTTGGCTAAGGTTAAGTCTTGCAATATCGGATGACCTTGGCGGCATATTAACGAAAACCGCTCATTACACACTAGTGTGTGGCGAATATCGTCATGGGTTGGCATTAATACATCAATGACAATATCTAAGTCTTGATGCATTAACGCGGGCTCCATTTCAACCTGTGTAACTTGACGGCTATTTACTGTGATATTAGGGGTATTTGTCAGTAAGTCAGTGACCAATACTGGGAAAAATATCGATTCTAAAATATCGCGAAAACCAAACTTAATCTCCCGCTGATGTTGACTGACATCAAAGGCTGTATTGTCTGACAGTGTTTGCTCTAACACTGCTAATCCGTCAATCACTTGGGGAATAATGTTCTGGCAAACGGATGAAGGCACCATTTTTCTGCCGTGGCGGATAAACAGTGGGTCGTTAAATTTGTCTCGTAATCGTGCTAGTGCGTGGCTAACCGCTGGCTGGGTAAGATGCAGTTTAGTCGCAGCGGCGGTAATACTGCCTTCTTGATAGACAGCTTTGAGCACTAAGAACAAATTTAAATCAATCTTACTATGCATCATATTAATGTTTCGCCATAAATTTATATCACTTTTATTTATCTTACGACTATTTACATTAGATTAACATGAGTTAAAAAAGGAACAGTTAATGAATAGTCATATGATGGAACAAGCGAAGCGCATGACCATAGGTAGTGAGAAATATAAGCTACCAATGCCAGCGACATTTAGCGATCCGCTAGAGCAACGTGAATATGAAAAGCAGCGCTTAGCGGCAGGTTTTAGGGCGTTTGCCCTTAAAGGATTTGATGAAGGATTAGCAGGGCATATTACCTTGCGTGACTGCATTGAACCAGAGACTTTTTGGGTCAATCCTGTTGGGATGTACTTCGGCCACATTACAGTCTCTGACTTAGTTAGGGTTGATCACCAGGGTAATATTATTGAGGGGAACTCTGCCATTAATAATGCCGCTTTTGCCATTCATTCTAGGATCCATCATGCCAGACCGGATGTGAATGCCATTGCTCATGCGCATACCACTTATGGTCGCGCTTTTTCTGCCTCGGGTGAGTTATTAGCGCCAATTTCCCAAGATGCTTGTATGTTTTATCAAAATCACAGTGTGTTTAATGCGTTCACAGGAGTTGTCGCTGAATTAAGTGAAGGCGATATGATTGCTGAATCATTAGCTGATAATACCGCAGTTATTTTACAAAACCATGGGCTGTTAACCGTGGCTAAATCAGTAGATGCTGCGGTGGCTAACTTTGTGATGATGGACAGTTGTTGCCATAGTCAATTATTGGCACAAGCAGCGGGCAATATGCAGCTTATTAGCGATGAAATTGCCACTAAAACCCGTCAGTTTAATGGTTCTGACTTGGTGACATGGGGTAACTTTCAGCCCTTGTTCCAACAAGTGCTTGCTCAAGATAGTCGTTTTCTTGATTAAAGCGAGAGCAAACAGTGATTATAGGCGTCAGCAAAAAGTGCCAGTAGAAAGTACCTGCAGGGATAAATAACATCAATGGACATCAATGGACATCAGGGGGGGATGTATGGAAGCGTCAATTTTTACTGAGGTGTTATTACCGCTGGCATTGGCCTTTATTATGCTTGGTATGGGGTTGAGTTTAACTCAGCAAGATTTTACGCGCTTATGGCGCACACCTAAACCCATTATAGTGGGTTTGCTTGGGCAAGTGATTCTGCTGCCTTTGTTGGCGCTAGGTATTTGTATCGCGTTAGACCTTAATGCTGCATTGGCGGTAGGTTTGATGATCCTTGCAGCTTGTCCCGGCGGCACTATGTCTAATGTCTTTAGTCATTTAGCTAAAGCAAATCTAGCACTATCAGTCAGTTTAACGGCGTTATCCACATTAATTTGTGTGTTTACCACGCCGTTTATTATTGGTTACTCGGTGCTGTTATTTGTAGGTGATCAAGCGACAGAGTTTTCAATTTTGGCAGCGGCCTTAGGGCTGGTGCTGATTACTTTACTGCCTGTATTGATAGGCATAGTGATTCGGCACCATTACGCATCTTGGGCACAAAAAGTGGCAGTGTATTTTAGGCGGTTTTCACTGTTTTTTATGCTCACTATGATTATTGCCCTGATAATCAAAGAGCGTGAGTTGTTACTCGAATCATTTGAACAAGTCTTTCTGGCGAGTATTTCACTGAATATATTATCGGTAATGATGGGGCTATTACTGGCTAGGTTGTGCTCATTATCCATTATTGATGGACTAACGTTAGGCATTGAAGTTGGTATGCAAAATGCGGCTTTGGCAATATTAATTGCGATCAGTTTTTTGCATGAACCTGAGTATGCTATTGCCGCAGGGGTATATGGTTTAACTATGTACATTGGCCCTAGTTTATTAGTGTATTGGGTTAAGCACTTTCGCGGCCGAAAAACACAGGTGCAGCAACCTGCTAATCGTTAATGATGAAGGCTATTGTTATCATGACTTTCAAACATTAACAATGGGTGGCACTTTATTTAATAATAACTAATGCGATAAGGTGAATATTAATGGCCACTATACAATAGCTAAATCATCCGTTATAGAGGTGCTTAGTGCTAACCTCTATGATTGAATCGTCTGTAATTACGACCAATATATGTATTAAAGTCCTTATTAATCAGTAATGAGGCTAAGTTTATTGAGTTTCTTGCTCATGGGGCGCATTATCTAAACTCGACTTCTTTAACATAAAATCACTTCAAATAATGAAAAAGCCCAATGCTGCTACCGCGCCGACTCCGCTGACAACTGATGTAAAAACGTCGGCGACAAAGGCTGACTTTCCTATTATTGGTATTGGTGCTTCTGCTGGCGGCCTTGAGGCCATTGAGCAGTTTTTAAGCCAGGCTAAAGCTGATTGCGGTATGGCTTTTGTGGTGGTGCAGCATCTAGACCCTCACCATAAAGGCATTATGTGTGAGCTGTTGCAGCGTGTAACCCCGCTTAAGGTGCTACAAATTAGCGATCGCATGATGGTTAAGCCCAATCATGTATATGTTATCCCGCCCGCTTATGACCTAACTCTTTTAAATGGGACATTACTGCTATTTCCTCGTGTTGAGCCCCATGGGTTACATTTACCGATAGATTATTTTCTTAAGTCTTTAGCGGCTGATAAACAGGCTCAAAGCATTGCGGTGATTCTGTCGGGAATGGGCTCAGACGGCACGCTTGGGTTACGGGCTATCAAAGAAAAATTTGGTGCAGTGTTTGTACAGCGCCCTGATACGGCCAAATTTGCCAGTATGCCTAAAAGTGCCATTGATACCGGACTAGTTGATGCTGTAGCACCCGCAGATGTGTTAATGGATAATGTGGTTAATTACCTCAACCACATGCCTATTCAGGTTGAAAATACTGAACAAGATCACCACGACATTAAAAAAGTCATCGCCTTGCTGCGATCCCATACAGGGCATGATTTTTCCCGTTACAAAAAAAGCACCATTTATAGACGTATTGAGCGGCGCATGGCTTTGCATAAGCTCACCAGCATTGCTGACTATGCTCAGTATTTACGCAGTAATGCCCAAGAAAATGAACTGCTGTTTAACGAGTTACTCATTGGTGTGACACACTTTTTCCGTGACAGTCAGGTTTGGCTGCAGCTTCAGGATGAGGTTATTCCAGCATTGCTGGCTAAATACCCAGAAGGCGGCACCTTGCGAGCTTGGGTACCTGCTTGCTCTAGCGGTGAAGAGGCTTATACATTGGCAATCGTGTTTCAAGAAGCCTTAAAGCAAGGGAGTTATCCCCAGCATTTTGAGTTGCAGATATTTGCCACCGATCTTGATAATGACGCGGTTAAAAAAGCCCGAGCTGGGATCTACCCGGCGAGTATTGCAGATGATATTGCTCAAACGCGATTAGATCATTATTTTGTGGCCAATAAGGCAGGTTACCGCATCGGTAAAGAAATACGGGAAATGGTTATTTTTGCCCAGCAAAATCTGGTCACCGATCCACCATTTACTAAGCTTGATTTAATCAGTTGTCGAAACTTGTTTATCTATTTAGAAGCGGATTTACAGCAAAAGCTGATCCCCTTATTTCATTACAGCTTAAATCCTGGTGGGGTGCTGGTGTTAGGCACCTCTGAAACCATAGGTAAAGACGACGTCCTGTTTAGTGCTGTGCATGAAAAACTGCGTATTTATCAGCGATGCGAGACAATTGAACCGATTAATTTAATGAGCTTTCCAAGCAGAACCTCAGGTGGCTATTCACCTGAGCAAATGTTTGAAAAACTGGTGCCCGCTAAAACCCAAGGAGTTGATGATTTGAACTTAGAAGACTTGACCCAATCGCTGTTGCAAGAGCACTTTGTGCCAGCGGCGTTGCTGACCACAGAGCAAGCGGATATCGTCTATATCAATGGTAAAACTGGCAATTATTTAGAGCCCGCAGCCGGTAAAGTGAATCACAATCTATTTGCAATGGCTCGTGAAGGTTTAACTGCGCCCATAAGTGAAGTGTTTAATCGGGCTGTGCGCCAAAAGAAGAAGGCTGAACTAAGAAATATTAGTGTGGGGACTAATGGCAATACAGTGCAAGTGGATGTGAGTGTGCAACCATTGCTGCAACCTGCAAGTCTGTGTGGCATGGTATTGGTGCTGTTTAGTGAATCATCAATGCAGACTTCGGCTTTAAGCACGCACAGTAGCGCTGATGGCGTTGATAGCGCTACTGATACTGATGAAATAGTTGCCTTAAACCAAGTCCTGCAACAGGCTCGGGATGATTTAAGGATCACCACCAATGAGATGCAGTTTGCACAAGAAAACCTCAAGTCGACTAATGAAGAATTACAAAGCACCAATGAAGAGCTGCAAAGTACTAACGAGGAGCTGACCACCTCTAAAGAAGAAATGCAGTCGATGAATGAGGAATTACAAACCGTCAATCATGAGCTAAACACTAAAGTTAATGAGTTGTCAGAAGCCAGTGATGACATGAAAAACCTGCTTAATAGCACCAATATTGCCACCTTGTTTTTAGATAGCGATCTTAAGGTGCGCCGTTATACCACTGAAACACGCAGTATTTTCAAACTCATTGCCAGTGATGTTGGTCGTCCGATCACTGATTTAGTTAGCTCGTTAATTTATCCCGCCTTGGCTGATGATGCCTGCGAAGTGCTGCGGAGCCTGATATTTCAGCAAACAGAGGTGCAAACCCATGATGGTCGCTGGTATATCGTGCGCATCATGCCTTATCGCACCCAAGAAAACCTCATCGATGGCGTAGTGATCACCTTTAGTGACAATACTGAAAACAGAATGGCGAGTATTGCCATGACGCAATCGGAATCGCGATTCCGATTATTATTTGAAAATTCCTCCCATGCAGTTGCCTATAAAAGAATCATTTTGAACAATGACAAAGCGGTAGACTTCAACTATCTTGAAGTAAACAACGCTTATGTTGGCATAACCGAACTACATGACGTAATTGGAAAAAATGGCAGTGAAGTCATTCCAAATATCCTCCAATCGAATAGTGACTTTATGTCTGCTTGTGGTCGCGTCGCTATGTCTGGCAAGCCAGAAAAAATTGAGTATTACGTAAAAGAAACTAAGCAATGGTTTGAATGTTCAATGTACTCACAACAACAAGGTCTGTTTGTTTGTGTGACTAAAAACATTACCGATAAAAAGCACAACTTAAAAACCTTAAATAATGTAAGGGAAATACTTAAGCGGGGGAATAACTCCTCTGAAGCAGAGCTTAGGAATTTATTGGTGGATGTACAAAATAATCTGGAGAAACTTTGCAAGATGGAATAGCAAAGTGATATCCAAAGGCAAAGGAAGATAGCCATGACCAAGTGCACGCAATGAACAAGGGTATAAAGCCAACTATTCAAAGCCTGAATTCATTGCGTAAGGATTCTATGCAGTGTCAGCATAAACATGATTGCAATGATTGCAATGAGTGCAATGAGTGCAATGAGTGCAATGAGCGCTGCTCACTAGCGGATGAGGTTGCAGCTGATCGATTACTACATGAGTTACAGGTGCATCAAATCGAATTAGAGATGCAGCAAAACGAGCTAATAGTGGCCAGAGATATCGCCGAATCAGCCGCTGCAAACTATCAAGCATTATATGATTTAGCCCCAGTAGGTTATGTTTCGCTAAATCGCACTGGGTATATCACTCAGGCTAATTTTACCGCTGCAAGTATGTTAGGTATGCCCCGTAAAAATATACTGGGTAAACGCCTTGGAGCATACTTAACTGAAGACTCCCTACTGCAATATAACGCCCACCTTGCCAATACTTTTCAAGGCGTTGACTCTCCAGACAGTGAGATAAAACTTAACATCGATAATAAGCTAAGCACGGTACAGTTAAAGCTTACTATTAACGAAGATGGCCTTGAATGCCTTAGCGCACTGACAGATATTACCGCCACTAAAAAATCTGAAATAAAATTAAAACTTGCCGCCAGTGTTTTTAGTCATGCTCATGAAGGCATCATGATCACCGATTTAAAGGGCAATATCCTTGAAGTTAATGACACTTTCACTCAGATAACAGGCTTTAGCCGTCAAGAGGCCATTGGTAAAAACCCACGAATTTTCAGATCGGGTCGACAGTCTGCAGACTTTTACGACGGTATGTGGAGCACGCTGAAACAGCATAACTATTGGTGTGATGAAATATGGAATAAACGCAAAAACGGCGAAATTTATCCGCAAATGCAATCAATCAGTGCGGTGCGTGATGTGTATGGTAAGGTCATGCACTATGTCTCAATGTTTACTGACATAACCGATAAAAAAGCGCACCAGCAGCAACTAGAGCATACCGCCCATCACGATATGTTAACTGGTTTACCCAATAGAGCATTACTGGCCAATAAGTTAGCGCAGGCACTAAAACAGAGCCAGCGACGCGGTAAAAAGCTGGCACTGGCTTATCTTGATTTAGACGGCTTTAAAGCCATTAACGATACCCACGGCCATAGCACTGGCGATCAATTCTTAGTTTTAATTTCACAGGCGCTAAAAAGTGCGCTGCGTGCAGGAGACTTTTTAGCGCGTATTGGCGGTGATGAGTTTGTTGCAGTACTCAGTGACCTAGAACAGGCCAGTGATTGTGAACCAGTATTACAGCGGATGCTGGTGGCTGCATCGCAAAGTATTATTTGCAATGAAGAAATACTGCAAGCTTCAACCAGTATTGGGGTAACACTGTACCCGCAAAATGGCACCGATCCAGACTTATTGCTAAGACAAGCTGATCATGCGCTGTATCAAGCGAAAGACGCAGGCAAAAGCTGTTATTTATTTTTTGATAAGGACTCTGCTGAAGCCTCGAAAACGAAACGAAAGAGCCTTGAGTGTATTATTCAGGCTTACGAAAACCAAGAGTTTGTTCTTTATTTTCAGCCTAAAGTAAATATGAACACAGGGAAAGTAGTGGGGGTTGAAGCATTGCTGCGCTGGCAGCATCCGCAACAAGGATTATTGCTGCCAGAAGTCTTTTTACCCATGATTGAAGACCACTTAATTAGCATTAAAATAGGCGAGTGGGTAATTGATACTGTACTTAAACAACTAGATGAGTGGCAAGAAAAAGGCTTAACGATTCCCGTTAGTGTCAACATTGGCGCCAGCCAATTGCAAAGTAGTGACTTTGTCGCCAACTTAGCTGCAGCTTTAACCGCTTACCCTAATATTTCTCCCGAGCTATTGGAAATGGAGATATTAGAAACCAGTGCCTTAGAAGATATGGTTAAAATTAGTCAGCGAATGAACGCCTGTTTACAAATGGGCGTTAAGTTTGCCTTAGATGATTTTGGTACCGGTTACTCATCACTTACCTATCTTAAAAGCTTGCCTGCTACGAAATTAAAAATTGATCAGAGCTTTATTCGGGATATGTTAACAGATACGTCTGATCTGGCCATTTTGAAGGCTATTATCGGTTTAGCTGATATTTTTGACCTTGGGGTCGTTGCCGAAGGGGTAGAGACTAAGGCGCAAGCTGATAAGTTATTATCGCTTAACTGCACTGTAGCTCAAGGGTATGGTATTTCTAAACCTATGCCAGCAGCACAGGTGCCTAAGTGGGTGCAAGCTTGGCACTGCAATCCAACTTGGACTGCGTAATTCTTAATGCGAATAAAAGCGCTCTAATTCACTATCACTTACCCTCATAACTCAATTCTTTGCTTCCTAATCAAGTAACTAAAAAGGCTTCTTTTGTATCATGATTAAAGACTGTCGAATCCCCTTTAAAAATAGGCTATGTTAATGAAATAAACAGGTCGCTCTTACGGGCTTTAAATGCTGTTGAGCATGATTTAGCATTTGGATGTAAAAACGGTTTATGGGCATTATATAAGGCGCTTAACGCAGCAAATTCAGCATTTAGTGATGGGACTTACCATGAGTAAAATTTTTCTAATTCGTCACGGCCAAGCCAGTTTTCATGCCGATGATTATGATCAGTTATCTGATTTAGGCATTGAGCAGGCTAAGCTGGTGGGGCGATATTTAGCCAATAAAACCATTACGCCAGATCTCGTGATAACAGGCTCAATGTTACGCCATCAGCAAACCGCGCAGCATAGCCTAGATACCTTTGGTTTGGCCGATGATGCACTGATAAGTTTAAGTGAGCAAGATGCTGGCTGGAATGAATATGACCATCAAAAAATTCTCGGTGCGTATCATCCTGAGTTTACCAGCCCCAGTAAAATGCGCGCATTTTTAGCTCAAGAGCCCGATCCTCTCGCGGCTTTTCAGCAGCACTTTTTCGGCGCTATGGAGCAGTGGACACAGGCATCTGCAACGGCTAAGTTAAATGAAAACAACCTATATACAGAATCTTGGAGTGATTTTCAGCAACGGGTCATAGGTGTTTTTGAGCGCTTAACCAGCGAGCATCACGGTAAAACCATTTTGGTCTATTCATCGGGCGGACCAATTAGCGTGATTGCCAGTTTATTATTGGGATTGCCGCTAACACAGTTTGTCGATATTAATTGGTCATTAGTCAATGGCGGCGAGACCAAAGTGGTGGCCAGAGGTCAGGACAAGCAGTGGTCATTGTCGTCATTAAATGAGCACGATATATTCGAGCAACAAGGGGATAAAAGGATAATTACTTACACCTAAGTGCTTATTTTTGCTGTAACAGCGCCTAAAATGGGCTTAAATAGCCCATGTAAATAATAAAAATAACTCATCATAAAATGGATAATAAGATGCGAAAAAATATTTTGATCACCGGGGCAAGTTCGGGTTTAGGTCGAGGAATGGCCATTGAATTTGCAAAACAGGGATCTAACTTAGCACTGTGTGCGCGCCGAATGGATAGGTTAGTTGAGCTCAAGGCTGAGCTAGAACAAATTAACCCGCAAATTAACGTGCTGATAAAAGCCTTAGACGTGAATGATCATGAGGCTGTTTTTAGCGTTTTTGATCAATTTAACGCTGAAATGGGGCCGTTAGACCGCATTATTATTAATGCGGGCATGGGCAAAGGTGCTTCCATTGGTACTGGGTATTTTAATGCCAATAAACAAACAGCAGAAACCAATTTTATTGCCGCGCTTGCACAGGCTGAGGCGGCAATGGCTATCTTTAGGGCTCAAAATTCAGGGCATTTAGTCACCATATCATCTGTCAGTGCAGTACGTGGTTTTAGACGGGCGATGACAGTTTACGCAGCCACTAAAGCAGCGCTAACATCTCTTAGTGAAGGCATACGTATTGATGTAATGAATACCCCGATAAAAGTAAGCTGTATTCACCCTGGTTTTATTCAAAGTGAGATCAATGAAGGGGTTGAAAAAATCCCCTTTATTGTCGATACCGAAACCGGTTGTAAGGCGCTAGTAAAGGCCATCAATAAAGAAAAGCCCAACGCTTTTGTGCCAAGCTGGCCATGGGCTATTTTGCATTGGGTATTGCGAGTCGCACCTGTTAGCGTTATCCGTAAATTTAGCTAACATTTTCTTAAATCAAGCGCCATAACAATGGTTGAAAACTGACACGTATCTAGCCTGTTTATTCTTTGAATAAGCAGGCATTTTTATATGCATAGGCCAGAGATATCTTACCGTAATTGTATTGAATGGTTAGATCCTTCAACAGTGAGTCGAAAAGCTGCTTTAATTAAGTCATAATTTTTATCGTTAATGCTGCTGAGTTTTATTGTGCTAACCCATATTGGTATTTTTGGGGACGGCCGATTCAGTACTGGTACTCTTTTTACTTGGTTAGGTATTTCATGTTTAAAAAAATCTCATTATGCATTTTAGCTATGGCTTCTTGGCAAGCATCTGCTGAACAGTCTTATTTTTTTGACCAGCAAGATGGCCAATTTGATCTTGGCTATCATCTCGCTGAAAATGCCTATGGTTTTTTACCGGTTCCTATTTTAATTACTGAGCCTGCAGTTGGTGCTGGTGGTGGTTTGATGGGCTTGTTTTTGCACGAAACCGATGAAGAAAAAGAACTACGTAAACAAAAAGCCCTTGAGTCTATTGATGGCGGCGCCCAGTTAATTCCTGCAGCAATGACCTTGGTGGGCGGCGGCGCGACAGCCAATGGTACTTGGTTTGCTTTTGCGGGGCACCGTCATTCTTGGTTAAACGATAGTATTCGTTATACCGGCGGCGCAGGTGCTGCTAAGGCGAATTTAGATATTTATACTAATTTAGGTGGCTTACTACCTGAAGGGAAAAACCTCAAATTTGATACCACTACCGAAGCTTACTTTGCGATGCAAAAACTGCAGTTTAGAGTGGCTGATACGCCATTATTGTTGGGCTTAAAACAGCTATGGTCAGTGTCCAGTGTCTCATCATCAAACGCTGTAGTTGATTGGTTTTTGCAAACCGCACTGGGCGATAAACATACCACCTCAGGTCTTGGTTTGGTGGCCGAGTATGACACTCGAGATAATATGTTTTTCCCGAAAAAGGGTTACATTTTATCGGCTGAATACATGTTATATGATGAGGCGTTAGGTTCTGACAGTCATTACGGTACCTTAGATACCAGTGGCGAGTTTTATTTCCCTATTGCTAAAAAGTGGACCTTTGCGGTCGCTGCTAGTTATCAGGAATTGTATGAGAAAGACACCAGCCTTTCACCTACCACTAAGCCTTATGTTGATCTTCGTGGTGTATCAGCATTTCGCTATCAAGGTGATCAAGTCGGCACCTTACAAGCGCAGTTGATGTATCACATAGATCACCGCTGGACGGTATCGACCTTTTACGGTTACGGCCAAACAGAGACAGAGACGGAATCAATACAAGACAGCAGCGACTCCGTTAATGCTTATGGTGTTGGCTTTCGCTATCAAATTGCCAGACGTTACGGCATTCATATGGGAGTGGATGTCGCCGCCAGTGAAGAGGAGCGGGCATTGTATTTTAACCTAGGCTCGGGCTTTTAATCGTCAATCAGACACTTAAGCACATATTAATTGGCAATCAGTTTATATGTGCTCTTACCTTTATAAGTACTATTGAATTCAGTAGTAGTCAATATCATCTACCAGGGACTTAGTTATAATTCTTACACTTTTAATTAAGCACTTTTCGATAATAAAATTATATTTAGCTGATAATTGATTACACTGTTTAAATTGGGTAGTCTCTATGTCTGTATTTTACAAATAGTGTTGCTATTTTATCTTTGCTTATGTCTTTATTAACAATCTAATCATTTTGTAACTGCTGTAGGTTATTAATAATTAGGGTTTGAATAATTTAAGAAACTATTTTTATTAATTGCCATTTAATTTGTTGGTAATTTAAAGTGTCGCGGCGAGGCTTAAGATGTTTATTTGTTGTTGCTCAGGTGTTTGTTTGCGGCTTGATTGGTGTTTATTTTGTGAGAAACACTTGTTGCAGCCAGGTTTTTAATTTAAATTTTCAAAACTAATTTTATATTTATAATGTTATCAGTAGCAGTAGGCGAGTAGTACTGAATTGTTTTCTATTTTGGTCAGATTTGAAATTTATTGATCATTTCAAGAACAAGTGTCATTTCAATTGACTGGGACATAAGCTCTACCAATCATCACAACCATAAAAGCTAAGGTTTTGTAATTAAACATGGTGCCAAAGGCTAGAGTAAAATAGAGGTCTGAAATTTTGGTTTTATCTTATCTGTCTGTACTTTAATTATTTTATGTTTTTGATTGTGGCAGTGTCTTGCTGTCGAAACAATTCAGAGTGTTGTTTTTTATTCATATCTTGAGGGATATTTTTTATCCTAAGAGATACTTGTTGAATATATGTGCTGTTTTTATATTAACTGAAATATTTATGAGGGGTAAGTTAAGACTTAAGGTTTTTAGCCGTGAGTCTTAAGCTTGTTTTTCAAACTATATCTGTAATTTTTATTTTTACGTTTGTTGCTTGTTTTCTGCGTTGTTATTTTTTTGACTTTAAATTCAAAGCTGTTTTTTGTTTTTATTGTTGTTTGAAATAAAATCTTCACTTTACTTATTTGTATGTTTTATTTAATTTACTCCCGCCTTTACTGATGCTGAAATATTGCTTGAGATTAATTGACCAATCTTAATCTGTGGCAATAATTCGGCATACAGACATAAATAAAATAATTATCTGGAATAAATATGAAATTGAATGCTAAGAAACTTCTGCTTGCTACCAGTGTTGCAGCAGTACTTACAGGTTGTAATAGCTCATCAGACGATAAACCAAAAAACGATACCATTAGCATGGAAGTCCGTTTGATGGAAACCACAGATATTCATACCAATGTAATGCCATACAATTACTTTGAGAGCGCAGAACACAACGAAAACAACCTGCCTGAATGGGGCTTAGCACGTACTTCTTTAGTGATTGCTGAAACGCGTGAAGAAGTCGCCAATAGCATGTTATTTGATAATGGCGATTTAATCCAAGGTAGCCCAATGGGCGACTACATGGCAGCGCTAGGTGCTGAGCATCTTAAAGGTGAAAAGCATCCGGTTTACAAAGCGATGAACTATTTAGAATATGATGCAGCTAACTTAGGTAACCATGAGTTCAACTATGGCCTTGAATACCTAGATGAAGCGCTTAAAGGTTCAGATTTCCCTTATGTTAGCTCAAACGTATGGAAAGCTGATAGCTCGCTTGAAAAAGTCAGCAATGCGGCAGATGAATGTGAAGTACGCATTACTGAAGATTTTTATGACACCGCAGAAAATATGTATAACCCATATGTCATTTTAGACCGTGAGTTTATTGCCGAAAATGGTGAATCATACAATGTTAAAGTCGGTGTCATTGGCTTTACACCACCAGATATTATGGGCTGGGATGCTTCGCATCTAGTGTGTAATGTGATGGTTTCAGATATCAAGAAAACCGCTGAACATTTTGTGCCTATGATGAAGGCTGAAGGCGCAGACGTTATTGTGGCTATCCCGCATTCAGGCTTGAACGATAATGAAGATGAATTTGCTGAAAACGCAACATTGCATCTAGCTTATGTTGACGGTGTTGATGCCATCATGTTTGGTCACGACCATCGCGAGTTCCCGAATCAAACTGATGAATACGGCGATATCCCAGGGGTTAATCCTGAACTGGGTTTAATTAATGGTATTCCAGCCATCATGCCAGGTTTCTGGGGTGCTAAGTTAGGGGTGATTGATCTTAAACTTAAATCTAGCGATGACGGCGAGACATGGACTGTTGACCATTCTCACTCTACAACCGAGCTGCGCTCACTAATTCCAAATGAGTCTGATGTTCTTATTGAAGATCTAGTAGTTGAAGAGCACGAAGGTACAGTTGATTACATGTCAGCAATGATTGCTGAAATCGATGTCAACATGAACAGCTTCTTCCCACAAGTGGTACCAGATTTATCCATGCAAGTGGTTAACCAAGCACAGCTTCATCAACTGAATAAATGGAAAGCAGAAGGCGAGTTTGCTGATGCATCTGCAGACGCTATTTTCATGTCTGTATCTGCGCCATTTAAATCTGGTCGTAATGGCGGCGCCGATTACACCAACATTCAAACTGGTGAGCTAACTAACGCTTCAGTTGCTGATATCTATGTATTTGATAACAATACCCCTGCCGTTTTAAAAATGACCGGTGCGGATATGAAAAACTGGATTGAGTGGGTTAACTCAAATGCTTATAACAGCTTACCATTAGCTGAAGGTGAGACTTTCCTTGTTGAAGGCTTCCCTGGTTATAACTTTGATGCCTTCTACGCTGGTTTTAACCAGTCAGGTGAAGGGCTACTTAAGTACACAATCAACGTTGAAAACCAATCAAAGTACACCAACATTAATGGTTGGGAATTTGATACAACAGACAGCAAGCAGTTAGTTGAGCTTACCTATAACGGTGTTGAAATTGCTGATGACGCAGAAATCTATGTGATCACTAACAACTACCGTGCATCTAACTCGCGTATGCCAGGTGTTGATAATGCTGAGCTAGTTAAAGAAGAAGCGGCATTTAATAACCGTGAATTGGTGCAGTTCTACTTAGCTGATCGTTTAGCTGAGCAAGAAGGTGATAACACCTTAGCCTTCCCGAACGCTAAAGTGTTTGAGCTTATCGCGCCAAATACTACTAGCGTGTCATTTGCTTCTGCAAAGCTTGAAGAAGGTTTCCGTTGTGCGACCAATGAAATTACTGGTCTTTCAACTGAGCAGGAAGATGGGACTAAAGAAGGTACTGAAGGTTTCACTATTTACAACTTTAACTTTGATTACAGCGGTGAATTTAACTGTAAAGCTAAAGGTCAGTAATGCTGATTTAGCGTTAAAGTTTAGCGTTAAAGTATAGAAAGTATAAAACCCTACTTAATGATCAGTAGGGTTTTTTTATGTGTTAAATTCAGTGATTTCTCGACATATTGATGCTGCTCACAGTTACGGAGCATCATTATTGCAGAGTGTGAACCACCTTAAGGTTTACCAGCGTAAAAGCACGTAGGTTATTACCATTGCTATTTTACTTTGCCGCTACAGGCAACTTTCAGTACAAGGATCTATCATGTTTGATTCAAAACCAGATAAAGCTTTTTTCGATCGCGCTAGTCAGTTTATTAATGTTGCTAATGAGTTCAATCAAAATCCCAAGGTAAAAACGGGTGAGGTAAGCGCTTCATTCATGTATTCCTTAACCCGCTACAATGCTTGGTTTGCTTCTACTGGTTTTGATAATGCCGAAGAGATGCAGCAGAAAAAAGCTGACATGGTGGCCTATTACACTGAAGAGTACCGTAAGTTGTTAGAAGGTAATATGGACGATTACATTAAAAACTTTGATCATTACCGTAAAACACAAAAGTAAACCTGTTGCTGCACAGCGCAAGATTATGATTTAAAAAATCCACTATCAGAGTATCGTTAAGATAATCGACAGTGGATTTTTTATCGTTAATTATCTTGGTGTTGACGATTAAGCCCTATCAAGTGTCTCATTTTATACTCCGAGTAATGT
Source organism: Shewanella sp. 10N.286.51.B8 (assembly GCF_041469325.1). Taxonomy (NCBI): domain Bacteria; kingdom Pseudomonadati; phylum Pseudomonadota; class Gammaproteobacteria; order Alteromonadales; family Shewanellaceae; genus Shewanella; species Shewanella sp. 10N.286.51.B8. Next base: position 82,633 of record NZ_JBFRKG010000013.1, on the reverse strand, counting down.
TAATTACCCCGGCAACAACGGCATCGCAGTTTTGTTTCTAATAGAAACGGGCAAGACAAGATGACCAAGTTCCTATATCGCGTTGTGCTTAGCCGTACTGAGTACTCTGCAACCTGCAATCACCAACACTCAACAATGTGAAATGGGCTCATCAATAGGTGCTATAGCGCTAATTGTTGCCGATGCAGCCATGCTACCGGATTGCCTAACAGTGGTAACTGCCATACACCATAATGCTCATCATCTTGTAGGCGGTAGTAGCGAATATCATTATCGAACAATAGGCTTCGGCGCAACGAGCTGTAAAAAGTGAACAGTTCGCCTTGTTTTCCTAAATGTTGATCTGGAGTGAGGTGTTGATGGTCAACGGTCATGAAAAATACACTTATGTTGTGACCTTCTTGCTCTATTTGTTGCTCATTAAATTGATAACGAGCTTGAAACTGTATCGATGCCCCATCGCAATTTAACAGGCTAATACAGGCATCAACCGTCATAATACCTGCTTTGTCTTCGTTGTAGAGCAAGGCCATCCTAAAATCGACTCTTACGATGTCACCAGATTCAGTCGGATAATAAATATAATTATTATAATGTTGCTCGGTTAATTCAGTTGTTTGTACAGCCGCTTTGGGTAAGGTTAATTGATTTCTGGACGGCGTGGTGGTGAGCTGTATCTTTTGCGTCAGCTGCTGTAGTTGTACTGCAGATATTAAGGCGTTATGGCTAACGGTATTGAGCAAGCCCGTTTGAGCGCAATCACCTTCTGGGCACATTGCTAAACTGTAGTAATGATTGTGTTGTCCTAGCCATTGGGGCTGGGATGGATTAATTATGGGCAGCGGCAATGAATCACAGTGATCTTCTGAGGTCGTCTCAATGACTGCTGTTAATGGATGTTGTTGGCATAACGTAAAAGGCATGTTTACTGAAGACGGTTGCCATTGTCTATACCCTATAACGGCGATAATGATACTCAAAAATATCAATATAACCATAGCTTTGATGGTTAGGGTTGTACGGGGATTTTTGTTTTGCTTTGTTGCCTGTGGCGCGTTTAATGCGTAACCATGACGCGGAATGGTTTTAAGCTCTATTGACTCATCGCTGGCAAGCTTTCGTCTTAAGGTACTGATGCATTGATTGAGAGATGCATCAGTCGCATTGCGGTTAGGCCAACCAGCTGATTGTAAATCGGTTTTAGTGGCGACACCTTCAGCCAGTATTAAATGTTTTAATACTGCATTTTCTGAAAACGATAATGAGTGCTGCTCACCTGTTCTAGCATCCGTCAGGGTTTGTTTGTCAGAATCGAATAGCAAGTTGGCCAGCAACAACATGAAAATTCCTGAGTGCGTTAGAAGAGATATAATATAGCGGAATGTGGTTGATGTTGATGTGAAAGTGGTCAAATAATTTGACCTTCCTCAAATAAAAAGGGGCATAAATGCCCCTTTGAGAGAGTGATGATGAATTTGGGGATTAATTCAATTTATGCTGTTGTTTGAGTTTGTCTAATTTATGGCAAGTCACACAGGATTCTGTTTCCAGTTCATCCTTAGGCACACCAAAACGACCGCCATTTTGCTCCATATGCGCACGTACATGGGGCTTAATTACCATGGTATTGCTGTCTTCGTCATACCGCTTGGCATGGCATGAATAACAAGTTGCCGACACAGGGCTCACATAAGCATCGACGTTAACATCAGTGGCCGGATACGCTCTGCTATCAGGATCATAAGTCAGATCCAATGCTAAGGGTTTGCCTTCTTCAGTTAAACGCTCTGCACCAAAAGTGTCACCTTCATGACAACGGTAACAGTTGGCTTGGTTAGCGGGGTAATTTACTGAGCGGATCCAATCCGGTTGTTTCTGAGTTGCCCGCTGGTTGTTATGTAATGAATGCATCCAGATTTTATGATCTGGGTGACTCACAACGAGTTGCTCAACAAAGTCTTTGTCACCTTGCACAGTATGACGTTCGCGAATGGCTTGGGTCGGCGGAGTATTGGGATTATGACATGCGACACACGCATCAACGATATCAGCAGTTGAGGTGCCGTAGCCTTTACCGCGAGGTATCATAGGCTTAAATGCAATAGCTTCTTCACCATCATTACCGGAGAAACAGGTCGTATTCGCCAGCTCAAGATTTGATTCGGTCTTACGAGAGTGACAACCACGGCAATTTAGCTCGGTAGTATCCGTTTCTTCATTGTAACCATGACAAGAACCGCAATTTTTGTTTGACACAATTGGGCGACGTTTAATTTCATCACGCAGGCCATTGGCATCAAAGAACCAACGTTTGTTATAAGTAGCATTGCTCTTAACGCCTTCGGCACCACAGGTCGCTGCTTGACCTAAATCATCCGTACAGAAAAAGACTCGATTCGAGATAAAGCCATAATTGTCTGAGGTGTCACCTGCAAAGGTATCATTCATCTCAATTGGCCCGACCCGGTAAACAAGGTTGCCATCAACTAATGCATGCACAGGCGTTAAGGGACGTAATCCGCTTTGCTCTGACGTCATTCGTTTGGTGGTTTTACCGTAAACAGTATAGCCGCGGCCTTGTCCCATGTGACCAGCAAGCCCTATACCGTCTTGTTGCCCTTGGGTGAAATTAACATCAATGCCCCAGTTTACGTACAACTCAAGCCCGGATAAATAATCCCAATCTTTCGCTTCTGTACTAGTAAAAGGCAGCGGTTGGCCTTGTTGATCTTCAAGTCCAACCACGATTTCTGCAAATGATTCACCTTCAACATCAACAATTTTAGCATCGCTAATGTTGACATTCATTAGGCTGCGGCCAGCGATACCGGCATCGGCTTTGCCTCGGTGTTTATCATAGACATGCTCGGCACTATGGCAGCTTGAGCATTGGCTGTTATCACTCATACCGCTATGATCTATGTTGGCTTCTTCTAAGTTATGACAACTAGAGCAATTTTCACGAGTTGGCATTGTTTGCCAGTTTAACGCTTCAGTGTGTTCGGTTGTTTCTTCATCGTTGTGACAAGCTAAACAGTTACCAACGGTCTCAGAGCTAACACCAATATGAGCTTGATGAGCAATGATAGGCCATGTTTTATCATCATCGACTCTGCCTGCTGAGTGGCAAGTGGCACAGTTTTCTAGGCTATCACCACCATGTTTAATGCTGGCAATGTCTTCATGACAGCTTAAACATGTTTGACTATCGACAATATTACGGGTGAACGATAGCTCAGAACCATCGACCATGTAATCAGTGTTTTGATATGTGGTCGGCACTAACTCAGTGCCATTTACGCGGAGGATAACGCGTTGGGGTAAACTTGCATCATAGCCATTTGGAAAGTAACTGCTATCGGCTAGGTTGGTACCCATTGTGTATTGGTATTGGCCGTTAGCAAAGTCGGTTAGCTCTCCTGGGCACTCTTCATTGCAGGTTTCGTTGAGCAGGTATTGCCAAGCAGAGCTATCACCATTAATTGGTGCGAGTAACTGAGCGGCTTCAACTCTAATGCTGTTAATTTTTGTGACAGGCGTCCCTTGTTCATTTTCAGCAGAGAATTTAAGGGTAATATTACCTTCAGAGACAGAAATATCTTCAATATCGAGGGATAAAACCTTCGCTGAAGGGCTGCTAGGTGGTGGTGAAATACCGTCTTCACCATCACGGCCATCGTTACCACACCCTGCCATAACAAGAGCGGCTAGTGACATGCTATATGCCCATATGTGCTTTTTATTGTTCATCATGATCATCTTAATTTTAGGATTATTAGTATTGCTTCCGCCGAGGACATTAGCTAAAGATGCGCAGATTTGATGAGTGAACTGTTTTAAAAATAGAGTTTTTTAGAGGGTTTGGCCTGATTTTAGATATTTTTAGCTTTTTTAACTGAAGCTGCTGGTAGTTTGGCTTTGAAAGTGGGGCATTCTAATAAATAAAATCCACTATCAGAGTATCGTTAAGATAATCGACAGTGGATTTTTTCTGATTTAGTTTTTTGATTTAGTTTGATGACTCATCACCACTAACCACTAACCATTAAGCCAATCAGCCTTTAATGTTATAGGCCCCAGTCGTGTTGAGTACCACGGTAATGGCAGCATCGCTGGTGTTTTTCCAATACCAACCATGGGCACCTGCAAAAGGGGTGGTTAATGAGCCTGTCACTTTATTTGCAGTACTGATGTTGTAGCTTTCATAGTAGCCAGTGGTATCGCCTTGGGGCTCACCGTGAAAGTCAAAAAACAACGGCGCTTCATCAAGGGTGTGCCATTGATAGGTTAAATGAGTAAATTGATTGAGCAGTAATTTATATTCCAACCCTTTGCCTGCAGGAATAACCACATTGACGCTATCCGATCTTACCGCTGCCGTTTTTCGGGCTTGTTTAATGTCTGCAACTAAGGGCGCGGTGACAATGACTAACGCTGCACTCTCTATATCATCTATACCCTCTACACTTTCTGTATTTTCAACAGTCCCTATTTCAGCTGCTTGAGCGATTTTAGTTAATCCTGAGGCTTTGCCAATACCCGTCGGGTCGATATTGTATTCAGCAGGTAATATGGCTGTGACCAGTACAATCGCGGCAATAACACCTGCGGCGATACTGGCTTTAATAAGCGTTGCTGTGGAGTGTACAGGAATAGTTATGGAGTGCACCGGAATAACTATTGGCTGCAACTGTTGTTCATTATTGTTCATGTGTGTTCCTTAAAAATACTGTAAATGATGATGCATATACCGGTTGATTAATTGATGAAATAGCCGGTTAGTTGAAAGCCCACGAGCATTAAGCCACTGCTCATTAATAAGGTATTGGCCGCGGTAGAAAACTGCAGGTAGCTTCTATGACGTCGCCATAAACTCATCAAAATAAGCACTAAGCCCAACGCCAGAAACTGTCCGATTTCAACACCGACATTAAAGGCGATGATGTTGGCAACAAGTCCATCGCTGGGCAGCTGAAACTCTTGAATCTTGGTGGTTAAACCAAAGCCGTGAAACAGTCCAAAGATCATCACTGCAACCTTGGTATTAGGTTGAAAACCGAATAGGCGTTTAAAGCCGCCGAGATTATCAAAGCCTTTGTACACAATTGAAAATCCAATAATGGCATCGATAAGATAAGCATTAATCTGCACATCATTTAGCACCCCAAATAGCAGGGTTACACTGTGGCCGATGGTGAATAAACTGACGTAAATCAGCACATCTTTAGTGCGAAATAGAAAGAAAATCACCCCGACGAGAAACAGTAAATGGTCGTATCCAGTGACCATGTGTTTAGCGCCAATGTAAATGAAAGGGAAGATGGAAACGCCCTGATTTAAGGTAAGAAATTGCCGAGTGTCTTCATCAACACCATGGGCAAATAAAGAAAATGAAGCGAAAAGCCCCATGAATATCACCACCATTTTTATGGCAGTGGCCAGTGGTTGGCTCATTGTTGTAACTCCAATAAGTCACGCACAAATGCGCGTTATAAATATCGCTTTACGACTGAGCTCAATCATTGAAGCTCTGCTGAAATAACTCAGTTTGGCCTTGATGAATGCGCAGTCAGTTAAATCACTCTTATTACGAATATGATTATAAAGTCGCTGACTTATTGATGTGGTGGAGGTATAGGGGGAGCAAATTGGTAACTTTGATAATCTATTGGATTATCTGAAAGGGTATTGGTATGGGCAAATTCAGCGACAAATATGGATTCGAATGGTGGATGAGCCGCAGAGAGTGACTGATTAGCATGTTCATGATCAGCAGCGGACTTATCAGGGTTATTCGCTGCTAATATTTCTGCCTGTGATTCAGTGGCATTAAAGGTTTTTTTAAGTGTATTTTCAGCCTCTTGGTAAGGATGAGAGTGCTGTGATAAATCTGCATGGTGATGGGCAAGCACGATACCTGATGGATGTTCTCCGTGAGGGTATTGCACTGAGAATGCCGTACTAATAGTAAATAACTGACACAGCAATACCACTAACACTATTGATAGTGTCATAGGGGATAATGGCCTAGATGAAGATTGCAGTTTGGCCTGATCGTTATTGAAGTTCAGTTGTTTAAGCCTTGGCACCAAGTAGCGTCATTTATTAAGGTGATTAAATCAGATAAACCTTAAAACTACTAGAGCTGCAATTATTGGTCATCGCCAGTAAGGCAAACTAGACTTGAACAGTCGTTCATTGTAAAATTGAGCAATCGTTCAATATAGATCTGAGACTAAGATTATGACTAAAGCAGCCAAATTTAATCGTGAGGAAACGATTCAAAAAGCGGCCAACCTATATTGGCAAAAAGGTTTTCACGCGACTTCAATGCGTAACCTGCAAGAAGTAATCGATTTACGCCCTGGTAGTATTTATGCCAGCTTTGGCAGCAAAGAAGGCTTGTTTAAAGAGGCCTTACAATACTATGCGCAAACGGGTGTTGAGATGTTAGCCCAGTGCCGTATTGATGCTGGCTCGCCCCTTAGGGCGTTAAAACTGTTTATTGAGCGCTCAGTGTTAGCCAACAAATCAACCGTGCCAAGTGGTATGTGTATGCTGGTTAAAACTGTGGCAGAATTAACCACAGACAATGCCGATTTATTAGCTGAAGCTAAAAGTGCCTTAGGGATGGTTGAGGCTGAATTTGCCGCACTACTCACTGAAGCGCAGCAGTTAGGTGAGTTAGATACGACTCAAGATCCACAGGCGTTAGCACGTTTTATTCAAGTGCAGATAATTGGTATTCGTACTTATGCCCATGCCAATCAAGATGACGATACCATTCAAACTCTCATTGATGGTGTATTTGAAAGTTCGCAATTAATGCCTGGCCATTAAAAAGCGTTTGATTGTTGCAATGGCAATGCAGCGGCTAGGGACAAAGAGCACTAAAGTAAAACCTCTAAATAAATGATTTTATTTTTAAGGGATGAATATGGCTATTACACTGGCTTTTGATGTTTATGGCACGCTAATTAACACCCATGGGCTGTTGGCACAATTGCAAACGCTGGTGGGTGATAAAGCCTTTGGGTTCTCAACTACTTGGCGCGAGAAACAATTAGAGTATTCGTTTCGCAGAGGCTTGATGAACAATTATGTTCCTTTTAGTGAGTGTACCCGCCAAGCGCTAGATTATACCTGCCTGTATTATCAAATATCTTTATCTTCAAGCCAAAAACAAGCCTTACTAGAACGCTATAAAACCTTGCCAGCATTTGCAGAAGTAAAGCAAGGCTTGCTGGCATTTAAAGCCCAAGGTTATCGGTTATTTGCCTTTTCAAATGGTACTGCCAAAGCGGTTGAGCAATTATTGCAAACAGCAGGCCTTATTGAGTTATTTGAAGCGATAGTGAGCGCCGATGAGATCAATACCTTTAAGCCTAATCCGGCTATTTATCAGCATTTTTTGCAAGTGTCAGGCTCAGTCGCCAGTCAAACTTGGTTAATCTCCAGTAATTCTTTTGATGTGACGGGGGCTATATCGGCAGGGCTTAAAGCAGCTTGGGTTAAGCGATCACCAACGGCGATATTTGACCCTTGGGAGATTCAGCCCAATGTGATCGCCACTGATTTACTAGCATTAGATAATATGATGAGCCAATTTGCGATTAAAGAGACTTAACGCCGCAGTGATAACATTTACCAAAGCTTATTTAGCAGTGAAGTTAATGAGCCGTGCTCTAAAAGCTTAAAGCAGAACGGGATAAATCCCATCAACAGCGGGTTCATAAACTAAAAAACGGATGATATTTATCATCCGTTTATTATGTCATCGGCTTTAAAAAAGTCTCACCATTAGTTACTTTCTAACTCTGCCAATAGTTGCGTCAGTACCTGTTTATATGACTCAACCGGATGAGCGCCGTTTAAGGCACTAGTGCGGTTAAATATAACCGTCGGTACCGAAGAAATCCCCGCAGCGGTCCATTGGTTTTTTTCAGCGCTGATATGCTCTCTGATGTCGGGGTTGTCTAATAATGCCATAGCCTCATCGACGTTAAGCCCAATAGCTGCCAGTTCATTGGCCAATACTGCTCTATCTGAGACATTTTTATGCTCAGTAAAGTAAGCGCTAAACAAACGTAATTTCAATTCAGTTTGTTTATCAAAACCTTTGGCGTAATCCAGCAATATATGAGCATCAAAGGTATTAACGATATGCATATCGTCGCCAAAGTTAAACTCAAAATCGAATTCGGCGCCGCGCTGGGCAATATTTTCTCTGGCTTTGGCGCTATCTTCAGCACTTGAACCATATTTACGCGCCACATGTGCACGTAATTCTTCACCTTCTGTAGGCATATCAGGATTGAGTTCAAAAGGTTGCCACTCAAGTTCAACTTTGTCTTCTATCCCCAGCTCTTTAATGGCTTGCTGCAAACTCTTGTAACCGACCACACACCATGGACAAACTACATCTGAAACGATATCGAGTTTAATTTTTTCTGACATATTACACCTGCCTTGCTATGTGATTTTGGACTTATGCTTTTCTTGGGCTTGTACTTAGGTTTGTACTTAGGTTTGTACTTAGGTTTGTACTTAGGTTTGAATTTAGGTTCGAATTTAGAATTGTACTTGGATTTAGCTTTGAAAATGATTAAAGCTGATAATTATCAGCTTTAATGTTAACCGTAAATGTCTTACTTATTGGTGGGCGCTGAATTAGCGGCTACTTTTCCCAAGCAAATTGTTGAAAAGGCTTATCCACCGGAGTATGAGCAACATGGTTTACGTAGTTGCTAATGACTTTTTGTGACAGACCTAAAACGATTTCCAGTAACTGTTGCTGACCATAACCTGCTGTAAAGAAGGCTTCCATTTCAGCATCAGATAACAAGCCACGGTTACACACCATCAACAATGTGGTGTCATGTAGTGCTTGTAATTTAGCGGTTGGCATTGCGGTGCGATTTCTCAGTGCTTCAGTTAATGCGCCATCCACTTTCATCATATGGGCGATGCCAGTATGGGCTGGTACACAGTATGTACAACCATGTTCAACATTAATGGTTTGCCACACTACCGTTAATTCTTCGGCATTGAAAGATGAGCTTTCAAATAGGTTATGCAGTGTTTGATAGGCCTCAAAGGTATTCGGCGATTCAGCAAGCACTCCATGAAGATTGGGCACCATGCCAAAGCTTTTTAAAGACTGTTCTAACATCGTTTTACTTGCTTGTGGTGCAGACTCGATAGTGTGAATAGTAAATTTGCTCATGATGATGCTCCGAATTTGAATCTTCTTATAAATAATTTAGTTCAAGTCAGTTAGCTCTAGTAAAAAATAGGGGGTAACTTCATTGTGTGAAATAAATATAGACTTAATTGAACGATCGTTCAAGATTTATTTTGAACGATTGTTCAAAATAAAAAGTGTTTTGCGATTAATGCATTGAAAAAGCGTAGATTTAAGTTTAATTTCTCGACGTAATTGTTGAGTGATAGCCATTTTTTCTCAGGGCAAAGATAAGCATAAGGGCTTGAGGGAAGTTATTGATACTGAGCAATCGTAAACTTGAAGCTTATATCAACTATTAGGCGGCGACTTTGATTGGATTCAGTTTGGCAGCAAGCTATGATTAGTTTAATCAACGTTAGCTGAGTACGCTTATTCGAGCTTATTCGAGCTTATTCAAGCTTATTCAAGCTTATTTGAAGTTGCTTGAAGCTTCCAAGGACATGATAAATGCAATCGATTACTAAACAGCTGAGTCTTTTTCTTGATGTGGTGCAGCAGGGTTCGTTTACTAAAGCGGCGGCATTGCACGATATGGATAACTCGTTACTGTCAAAGCAAATCAAAAAGTTGGAAGCCGAATTAGGGGTGCAATTACTTAATCGCTCAACGCGCTCGTTTTCATTAACCTCAGCAGGGGAAGAGATCCTCGAACAAACCCAGACTTTATTAGATACCCTAAATCAAATCCAAAATATTGCAGATTCATATCAGTCTGAGCCGAAAGGGATTATTAGAATTACCTCGTCTATCTTCTTTGGTCAGGAGTATCTGCAACCTGTCATCAGCCAATTTATGAAGCAATACCCCAATGTTAAAGTTACCCTGTCATTGGATGATAAACGCGCCGATATTATTTCTGATCACTTTGATGTGGCTTTTAGGATTGGCAAGCTCACAGAGTCGAATTTGATTGCAAAAAAAATTGCCAAGACCCACTTTGCCATCTTGGCATCAGAAGCATTTTTGGCAGAGCATGGTCACCCGCAAACCCCAGAAGAGTTAATTCAATTGCCTGCGGTTATTTATAGCAATGGTAATGTCATCTTAGATCAGATGCGCTTATCCCAGCAGCCCCATGGCGAACAGTTTAAAAACTATAAAATGCAGGGGAATTATAAAGTCAGCGATGTCAGAACCATTATTGAAGCGGTGAAGGATGGCTTAGGTTACACTCATATTGATTTATTTAATTTAAATCAGTCGATTACTGAGCTTAAATTAGTGCCATTATTAACCCGCTATTCACTTTCCACTATGGATACTGGCATATATGCTGTCTATCCGCATCGTAAGCAAACCCTGCTAGTGAGTGAGTTTATTAAAGCGGTGCAGCAATATATTGGCACGCCACCTAAGTGGGTTGAACACGTACCGAATTATAAAAACTTGTATAAATAAACTGAAACTAATTTTAGTGATGGTTATTCATTGTAAGTGAAAAATGTGGCGTAAGTGGTTATTTTTGAGAGTGTTTGTTTTCAGCCGCAATGAATTAAAAGGAGGGTATACCATGTCTGTAAACAAGTTGATGAGCTTAGGATTCATGCTATTACTTACTGGCTGCGCCGCAACGCAAGCCAGTAAGCAAAAAGCGGCCATGTATCAGTTTGATGAGTTACAGCAGGTTAACTCGATTAGTCATTTTCGACTTGATAGTTGGCGCAGTATCGATAGCCGTAGTTTATTTATTGACGTGCGCCCAAGGCAAAGTTATTTACTGGTGCTTGATGGCATTGATAATAATTTGCAGTTTGCACAAGCCTTATTGGTCTCATCGAAACTGGGGACAGTTGAAGCGGGTTTTGATACGGTATCGACCGCGGCAGAGCCGCAATTCACCACCCGAATAAAAAGCATCTATCGCATTGATGATAAACAGCAAGAACAGCAAGTGAAACAAAAAATAGCAGGCTTTTCAGCGGTTAAAAAGCCTTAGTGGTTAGAGAGTAAAATTAAGCTTGCAGCAGTAACGACAAGTGTCAGTTTAAAAACGATTTTTCACTTGAAAGCGCCACTCCCAATCATCGACATATTCGCCGCTGGTAAAGGGCACCGCGAAATCAATATGGCCGACACTACCGTAGCTGGATTTTGATGAATACACTCTGGCACCAATGCCAATGCTGCCAATGGGGGCGTTGACTTCATTATTGTCATCAGGCCCGCCAAACGCCTGTCCAATATCCACAAAGGTGGCCCAGCCAAGTTCAGCAAGTTGATATAAATTGATGTTGGGATAATAGCGGACTTCTCCCGTGAGCAACCATTGATTATCACCATATTGATAGTCGTTAGGATAACCTCTTACCCCTGTATCATCGCCTAGGGCAAAGGGGTCATCGAGGTAATTATTTTGCGAGCTGGCTAAGCGGGTTTTAGCGTAGGCAGTCCATTTAGGGTCAATGTGATAAAAGTATTCAGCCTGGACGCTGACGTTATAGTAATCGGCTTGGCTGGTGTTAAAGCTCGCTTCGCCATGAAGGTTGAATAAGAATAAATTATCTTGTTGTTGATAGCCTCGACTGCTACTGACCGTCAGGTGGTATCCTACAGAAGACTCTTCGGCGACATCATTAGTCTCAATGCCTAATTGCACAAAGTGGCGCCAGCCTAAGTTAAAGTCCTCATGATTATTAATCAGATGGATATTGGTAAATACCTTATAATCATCTTGTAAGTATTCATAACTTGCCCAAGGGTATAAAAAGTCTCTGTCTTCAGGCAAGGCTTGATTTGGGAAGGTCTCACTGGGCTCAAATTGGTGTTTATCTTGGGTAAAACCTAAGCTAATTCGCGATAAATCCGCCTCTGTTTTATCAATAAGCCAGCCATAGCCGATAGCGGCATAATCGACATTATGCTCAAACTCATTAACGTCTTGGCCATTTTGTCTTAAGGTATCAATACGTTGATCGGTTAAGTATTCTGCGAAATACCTATCGGGGGTATCTAGTGAGTAAAACGGCTTATTAAAATACAGTTGGGTTGCTTGACCATCACTATTATCATACCAATTGGCAGCAATTGTGGCGTGTTTGATGAATTTTAGTGGTGCTGAAATGCCAAACTTATAACCGGTTCGATCAGCATTTGATTGATATTTAAAGCGGGTTTTAATGCCGCGTCCCATCAAGTTATCTTCTTTTATCCCGACAGAAAACTTAGTTTCACCACCGCTAGAGCTTAAGCTGAAGGTGGGCAAGAGTGACCAATTATCCCAGGTTTCCACCACCACAGTATCTTGCTCATTCTCTGCGCTAGGATCTTTTTCTGCGAGATAAATTTTGGCTTCTCGCAGGTAAGGCTCGGCTCGCAGTAAGCGCTGGGATTCTGCAAAGGTTTTTTGATTTACCTCATCGCCTTCAGTGAACGTAAGCTTATCGAGGATCGTTGCTTCAGTGGTGTTGATATGTAGCCAGTTGGCCCAGTGGTGAATAAAGAAGGCATCAGGGTCTGATTCATCAAAAATAGCATTGCTCTGCACGATAATGTTATCGACAGTAAAGGGGGTTGACTGGTTTTTGCTGTTTGTCATTACCAATGCCGAGGCTGAATGCTGCAGGTTGTTAATTTGCTCAGCATGTGCCGCGGCGATAGAGATAATCAAGGTAATAACAAGGATAATGGCTAAAGCGCAATTAGCGCGAATTATCACAATATTATTAGTTTTTATTATGGTACCTACTCAATTATTTATAGAAGGGATAGCTAATTAAGCTATTGAGTAAATAGCATTTAAAATTTCAACAGCTGAAATTAAATGCCTTATCTTAGTATGGCGGGTATTTTGAATTTCGCTGCTTTTTTGCGTAAAAATCAACAAGGGAGCGATGTGCTCCCTTGTAGGTGTTGGTGTTGCCGAGGGCCTTTTTTAGAGGGCCATTTTAAAAGGGCGGTTATATAAGAGGCTATTATATAAGAAGCTATTATTTAAGAAGCTATAAACTTCGCTTTGGCGGTACGATGACGTTAGCGAATATAAGCCCAGCAATCAGTGACATAAAAATCAAGAACACTTGTGAGCCAATATGGGCCTGATTGAGCATGGTTTCACCTGAAATCATTGCGTTTAAGCCGATATAGGTTTTACTGCCAGGCACCAAAATAACAATGCCTTGAAGTAGGGCAATGGATACCGGTGCTTTCATCCAACGGGCAAATAAGTTGGAGTAAATGCCCACCGCCAGTGCGCCGACAAAAATACCAATAGACTCGCCTAAATATAAGCCGCCAATCATGGCTGAAAAATACGCCACGATACCGGCAAAAATGCCCCAAGGTGAATCCTTAAGGCGGGCTTTAAAGATAATCACTAACGCCATTGAGAGTAATGGCACCGCCGCCCACGAGGCATAAATTGGTAGCGCGTAAGGCTCAATATGCACTGATTCGCCAAACATGACTTTACCCAGTGTCATGCCTAATACGGCGCCAAAATACAGCTTAAACAGCAGCATCATCGCATCCATAATTCTGGCTGTGCCTGAGATGAGATCCCGCGCGGCTAACTCCGCAAGCCCCAGTGTTAATGCTAAACCGGGAATAAAAATAATAATCCCAGAGAGGATCACCACAGGAATATTAATACTAGGGTCTAATATGGCAATACCGCAGGCAAGAATCGCACATATCACCGCCGCAAGGGGCTCAAGCATTTCTGCCATTCGTGACGAGCGCTCAGCCCAAAAAACCATGCCATAAACCAGTAGCCCTAGCATGGCTGACCAGAACACATCATTCCAACTGGTGTCCATCAGCATCGCAAAAGCGCCGGCGCTGACGCCAAAAGACAGCAAGGTTAATTTATGGCCGTAAGGGTTAGGCTTGTTGGCAATTTCTTCTAGGCGATTAAGGGCTTCGGTTAAGGTGCGCTGACCTGTGGTTAGCTCTTCAACTAAATCAAACGTGCGGGCAAGGGAGCCTAAATCTAACTCCCCTGGTTTGACCCGCGCCACATGATTATATTCTTGCTCAGTATCATGCTGTAACACGAAGGTCATTGAAGTGGGCGAGATCAAAAAATAGCCTTCAATCCCCAAGGTAGTAGAGACCGTTTGTAAATGGGACTCAAGGCGATATGCCGGGGTGCCAAATTTGTGCAACGCCTTACCTAATCTTATGATAAATCGGCGTTTTTCAATGAAGTTGTCATCGTTCATTTTGCATGGTCACTCTAGGGTAAAAGGGAGTCGTTATTTGGCGCGCATAGTAACCGAAATGTGCTTTACTGAATACCTACATTTGGCTATTTTTACGATTTTATCAGTCGGTTAAAAAGCATTGGCATAATTTAGTTTATACATACTGTAGACCAGAAATGTTTAAGCTGAGGTATTAACGCTCAAAGCGCAGGTCAAAGGGGGGATTAAAGGCAGAGGTTAGCGACGAGCCATGTTGATTTTTTGGCTGTAAAACCAGCAAGCAGACAGGTATCTATGATGGCAATGTTATAGCTAACGGCCTAGGTATTACCTAAGCCGTTGATGACAGGTTAATTAAAGCGACTGACTGTCTTTAACGATAGTGCTAGATGCTTTAAATAAATGAATCGCACCCCATGCCAAAATAATCATTGAGATACTGAGGGAATAGCGCAGTGATTGCTCGCCAAACTGTGGTACTAAAGCGTCACTGACCATGCCAACCACTAATGGTCCAAAGCCTTGACCTAAAATTGCCATACACAGCATGGTTAGTGCCACGGCCATGGCTTTCATTTTAGGCCCTGCAACGGTTTGCACTGCGGCAAATGATGGCCCAGTCCCAGTTGATAAGGTAAATACCCCTAAAAATAATAGCCCCAGTGCTAGCGTTGAGTTAGCAACTAAAAAGCTGCCGATAAAGATTGGAATGACAATCACAAAGCAACATGCGGCCCATTTGACTTCCCAGCGCTGATCTTTAGCAATAACCTTAGGGGCTAAAAACGCCCCTGCCAAGGTACCAAACAAGGTACCAAAGCCCATTACCGAACCATAAAGAACACCGACTTCTTCAAGGCTCATGTGATGGGTTCGGATTAAAAATGACGGTAGCCACTGCACAATGCCATAATTACCAAACGCGCCCATAGATAGCCCTAACATCAGGTTTCGATAGGTTCTTTGTGTTAGCAGATGTTTGATGGTCGCAATAAGGTTGAGCTTATCATTATCAGCATTGGTGAGCGGATTGCTGACACTATCTAGGCCTCTGTTATCTTTTACTGTCAGCCAAACCACCAAGCCCACGATTAAACCGGGCAGGCCCATAAAAATAAAGGTCATTTGCCAACCCACACTGTTGGCCAGTAAGCCGCCTAAAATTAATCCCGCTAAAATACCAACGGTGCCGCCAGCTTGGAAAATACCAATCGCAAAGGCTTTTTGTTTACCGGGAAATAAGTCCCCCAGCATGGCGTGACTGGCAGGAATACAGCCTGCCTCACCCACTCCGACGCCAATTCTGGCTAATAGTAGTTGAATGAAGTTAACTGACATACCGCAAGCTGCGGTCATGGCACTCCACAGCGCCACGCTCACTGAGATAATCAGCGGACGATTATATTTATCAGCCAGTCTGGCAATGGGAATACCAAACACAGCATAGAAAAAGGCGAACGCAAAGCCGGTTAACAAACCTAGTTGCGTATCAGAAAGGCTTAAGTCGTGCTTTATTGGTTCGATTAACACCGACAATACGAAGCGGTCCATATAAGCCAAGGCGCACACTAGCGCCAGCATAAACAGCACATAATAGCGATTGGTCGCCTTGCTATCTTCGGCAGTTGTGGGCCGGTTTTCGGCGTTTAATGCGCCATCGTCGCTGATGACATTGCTGGAACTTTTCATAAATGATCCTTGTTATTATTGTTATCGGCGAAGCGTTTACGCGCTAATGGGAAAGCTGGCATCATTATCAATGGGATATATAGGGTGCGTGAGCTTGGTATGCGCAAATTCGCCCACTCTGGCGGTGGTAAGCCCGGGTGAGTCAGCCATCAGTAAGTGATCACTTACTTTTTGGTAGAAGGCGCGCCAATGTGCTGATGATTTAACGCAAACCACATCGTATTCATAAATATCAATGCCGTGGGCACGCCCCGATACATCGTCAAAAGCTTGGCCTAAGCCTGTTTGCACAATCACATCCACTTGGCCAATGCTGAGTCTTACCGAAGGACCTAAATCGAAGCTGACACCGTTTAACATCGGCCCACGAATGGTTTCTATGCCATCAGAAATTGATTTAACGTAAGCCGTGCATTCAATTGGGGCGCCACTGCGAAGTGGATCTAACTTACCACCTAAATTGACACTAATCGTTGCGCCAACACCCGCCTCAATCGCTTGCTTTACCACTTGGGGGTCGCGAATGTTAAAAAAGGCCACTTTACCCAAGTCGGTGGTGAGAATTTTACTCAGCAAATGGGTTGTGTCACCGGTACAGCCGCCACCTGGATTGTCACCAATATCTGCAATCACAATCGGTTTATTATCATTTTCCCAAAAAGCGGCGGGGGCTTGATAGCGGCCTTTAGTGGCAAGAATATCGGTTGCGATGGCAATGGTTTGATCGACATTAGGTGGCAGATTAAGGCTGAGTTGTCTGTTGTCCCAAATCCATTGGGCAAATTCAGTGGCAATTTGCTCAGCTAACACAATATCGTTGTCAGTGGTCACTAATACATACATGCCGCAATATTCAGTGTCTTGATAGGGAAAACCGTGCATTACCGAGCAATTGAGTATTTGAGGATTTTCTTCATAGGCAAGGCACTTATCGCGGATTAAGGTGCCAAAGGTACCTGCCTCCATGGTGGTTGAAGGCGGCAATAAAATCGGAATTTTCTGGTAATTCATGGTGGGCGTCAGTTGATTTAAAAAGGCGCTAACCCCAGTGAGTAGTGCTTCTTTGGCGCAAGGATTAAAATCTACGTGGGCATATTCTTTACAGGTGGTGTAATAGTCATATTCACGAGCAATAAGATCTGTCACTTTGCCATGTAAATCAGTTGAGGCAACGATTTTGGTGTCAACCCCAACGACCTCGCGGATGGACTTAGCCAGATCGCCTTCTAAATCTGAGGTGCTTTGGACGATACCTGCGCCATGAACCATCAAATAAAATACATCGACTGGCTCATTGGCTAATGTTGATAACAGCTGCTGCTTGACGGCGGCATAAGCATCGTCGGTAACTGTGCCGAATGTGGTGTTAACGTGCATGAATACTGTTGGGACGATTTCCCAGTCATTTTCGAGACAGGCATCAATAGCGCCGCCCATGGCAGTACCCGCAAGCTTTAATAGCGCTTCACCTTCATACACCACTAAATCTTTAAGGGTTGTCGGCCCAGTTAACTCTGTGGCATAGGTGTTTGTTTCATGAAATAGCCCACCGATCCCCACGCGAATTTTATTTGAATCTTTCATGCCACCACCAACTTGTAATCAAAACGTTAACGTTAAGATAGGGGCTTAAGCAATCACCACACTGTCACATTGATTACATTTGCTGAACATTATGCGCCGAAACAGCAGTTGTCAGTCCAGTGACAAAGACGCTGCTGGCAAATGTTAAGATGAAATCTTTTTGTTTGTTGCGTGAAAGTTACCACTTTGTAATCTAGGTGACAGATTGCCTCTAATCAGTTTGTTACCCCTAGATAAAGGCAAAGTTGTTGAGTTGCGCAGTTTGGGAGCGTGCTGTTTTTTGCTTATAAAAATAATCCAATAAACAAAAATAAATAAACAGGTGCGACGATGAAGAGAACACAATTAGGTATCGCAATTAGTGTGGTTTTGCTGGGGCTTAGTGCTCCAAGCTATGCACAAGAAAATGACCCTACGCAACAAGACAACGCCACAGGTATTGAAGTCATTCAGGTGACATCACAAAAACGTGCCCAATCAATTAATGAAGTCCCTATTGCCATCAGTGCCATGAACGAGACCGATATTGAAAGGCTAGGCGCGCAAGATGTGCGAGACATGCAATTTAGTGTGCCGAACATGATTGTCACTGGGTACATAGAGTCGTCACCATCTTTTGGTATTCGCGGTATTAGTGATCGCTCACGTAACCCAGGTTACGATAACCGCGTTGGGGTATATATTGATGGCGTTTGGGTTGGGCGCTCATCAGCTGCTAACCAATCCGCGTTAGATGTTGAACGTGTTGAAGTATTGCGCGGCCCTCAGGGAACCCTATTTGGTAAAAATACCGTTGCTGGTGCGATTAATATTATTACTAAACGACCACATTCAGATGAGCTGAGCGGGCGTTTAGGTGTGGATATTGGCAATTTTGGCCTGCAAAGCTATAACGGCAGTATTAATGTTCCATTTTCTGAAGATTTTTCAGGGCGCTTGTCAGTGACGAAAACCGATCGTGATGGTTTTGTTGAAAACAGCGATCCGCTGGGGGTGATCCCAGCAGATAAAGTTGTTGATGAATTCAATAATAAAGATGAGCTGGCAACCCGAGCGCAATTTTATTGGCATGCGGGTGAGAATACCAACGTGTCGTTAAGCTTTGATTATGTTGAAAATAAAGCCAACGTATTACTGGGTGAAAAAGTCGATGATCCACTCGCACCGGATGTCAATGTGGTGTCATTAGATTCAAGCCAAAGGTTAGATAGCACCATTAAAGGCAGCGGGCTGACCATTGATCATACCTTTGCCAATGAATTCCAATTAACATCGGTTACAGGCCTACGTAGCTCAGAATGGAACTTAAGTGATGTGGATGAAGACTATTCGCCACTGCCCTATGCCTTTACTGAATTTCAAACAGAAGACTCAACTCACTTCTCTCAAGAGTTAAGACTCGCTTCTCCTGCCTATGAAAGCTTTGATTACATTGTTGGCGCTTACTACCTAACCCAAAGTATTGAGGGTGACTCAGATGTCCAAGCCTTTGCACCTGCACTTAACCCAGCTGCGCCACCAGTGTATGTTGGTGCTAGCCGTGTAGCTGATGTTGATGCCGATTCATATGCGCTATTTGCCCACGGTAATTATCGATTTACTGATCAGTGGAGTATCACCGCAGGTCTTCGTTACACCTATGAAGAGAAAGCTATTGATTACACCATTGTTGATACTTCAGGCTTGTTTACTAATTTATCAGCCAAAGAGTCACGTGACGCATCAGATGTATCACCTACGGTGAGCTTAAATTGGATCCCTGTTGAAGATTTACTGCTATTTGCCCGCTATTCTCGCGGCTTTAAAAGCGGTGGTTATAATGCCGACTTAATCAATGATGCCGAAGCGTTACCCTTTGAAGATGAGTCAGTTGATTCTTATGAAATTGGCTTTAAGTCGCCATTTTTAGATAACACCTTAAATCTAAATGCCAATGTGTTTATCTCACAACATGATGATTATCAGGTGCAAAGCTTTACCCAACTGCCATCAGGTGGCACGGCTATCACCATAACCAACGCCGCTGAAGTTGAAAGTAAAGGCTTTGAGCTTGAGCTGCAATGGCAACCTATCGACAGTCTACAGTTGTGGGCAAACTATGGTTACACTGATGCTGAATTTAAAGCATTTCCAGAGCCAGCAGGCCCTGGTACTGACTTCTCGGGTAATCAATTAGCTGAAGCGCCTAAATATACCTATGGCATTGGCGCTGAGTATCGTTATTCACTGAACTATGGCGATTTTGTGGTTCAGGCTGATTACTTCAAACGGGATAAGTTTTACTCAAACCCAGATAATGCCGTCAGTAACTTAAACCAAGAGCGCGGTGAAAGCGCTGCAAGAATTGGCTTTGAAGCTGAGTCAGGCGCATGGAATGTGTTCTTATGGGGTAAAAATCTGGCAGATGATGTGTCGCAAATTCATAACTCGACCTCATTTTTGGGCATAGGACGTGCTCAGTACAGCCAGCCAAGAACCTATGGCGTTAAAGGACAATATAAGTTTTAGCCTTGCAGGTGTAACCTTGGTCTAGCTAACGCTTAACCTTGGTTTTGACGATAAATAAAAAGCGCAGATTATTTTATAATCTGCGCTTTTTTGATGCTATTTAACTTAATGTTTAAAGTGAGCTATTAACTTCAACTCGTCACAGCAGTCATTAACTCATCCCATAACTTGCGGGCAATTAAGCCTATTTACGCCTATGACGCGATGGCTTTAACAGCCACTTGAGAGGTGATCATTTTATCCACCCCAGATATTTTGGCTAACGGCTCAGAATCTAAAATACGGATTTTTCCATAGTGATATTCAATAAATCCGGCATCTGACCAATCTTTCAGTAACTTGTTAATGGCCTGACGGGTCGCACCTACTGAAGAGGCTAACATCTCTTGGGTAAATTCAAGCTCTTGGCAAGCAGAGTTAGGAACATTAGTGGCTGAAAAGGCCAGTAAAAATAATATTTGATTGGCTAAGCGGCGCTCTAAATTAAAAAATAACCCATACTCATACATGTTAAACACCTCTCGAATACGATAGGACACATGCTCACACAGTGTCTTATAAATAATGGGGTATTTTTCGGTTAATTGGTCGAAGTCTTTGGATACAATTTTACCGACTCTGACCTCACCAATGGCGATAACATCTTGCGGGCGCACATCATTATCAATGGCTGATAAAAAACCGATGCAATCACCTTCGCCATAAATCACATAAGTGGCTTCTTTACCATTGTCGGCAATGACCCTGAGACGAACCGAACCACTGAGTATTTGATATTGGCCCGCGCCAGCACCTGATTCACCTTTTCTGTAAACGTACTCCCCATCACTAAAGTGTTTTATTTTAAATGTTGCAGTAACTTCGTCTTGGATGTGTTGCGGTAATAACGCAATCCAATTAGCTGTATTCGACATACTAGAGCTCACTTTGGTTATTATTTTTAGTATTTATGCTGAAATTGACGGCCATATTTTATTGTTATATTGGCCTTTTTCTTGTAAAAAATTTAGGCATCACCGTAAAGGCTGCTGATTATTTCTACCATGGCTGGCGCTGACAGCATAGTAATAAATGGTGCTAATTTGTTACCTGCAGACTTAGAGGGATCTTTTTTATTAACAAGAGTTACTAAAGTGTCATCTTGATTGCAGTGTTGGCTAAATAACTAAACCTATAATGATTTTTAATCATCATGACATCATTGATATAAGGTTGAATTTAAATGGCTAAACAAGTATTAGGTAACAATGCCTTAGGCTTACCTTTCTCTCCTGCGGTTGCTGCTGGTGGGTTTATTTTTTTATCTGGGCAGATGGCGTTTGATCAGAACAATCAATTAGTGGATGGTGATATCACCGTGCAGACCAAGCAAGTGCTAACCAACATCAAAAACTTATTGGCAGAGCAAGATTTAACGCTGGACGCCATTGTAAAAAATACCATTTGGTTAACCCACGTTGAAGATTTTGCCGCCTTTAATCAGGCCTATGCTGAATTTTTTCCTAATAATCCTCCTGCTAGAGCGACTGTGAGATCTGATTTATTGATCCCGGGTGCGCGCATTGAAATTGAAGCGTTAGCGATAAAAGATTAGCCACCAATTAGCGCTGTAATACTTGAGGGGAAAACATGAATATCATTATTATTGGTAGTGGACTGTTGGGCTTGAGCACCGCTTATCAGCTACATGCCCAAGGACATCAAGTCACAGTGATTGATCGACGTGAAAGTGCAGGGCTTGAAACCAGTTTTGCCAATGGCGGCTTACTGACCCCCAGTTTGTCAGATCCTTGGAATGCACCAGGTGTGTTCTTTAATATGCTAAAAATGATTGGCAAAGAAGACTCCCCGTTACTCCTCAGACCTAAAGCATTACCCTCGCTGGCATTGTGGGGGCTCTCCTTTCTAAAACACTCCAGCCGTAAAACCTATGAGCAGAGTATTTTTCGTAACACCCGCATGGCGAAATACACCCTAGATGTGCTTGATGATATGACCCAAGCAATCGGGTTGTCTGATCTGGGTGGTGGCAGTGGCACCATTAAGGTCTGTCGTCAGCAACAGGAGCTGGATGAAGTGCTGGCTATGGCTGAGTTTCTTAAGCCTGAAGCGGTTAAGTTCACTATGCTCAGCCGTGATGACACCTTTAAACTTGAGCCTGCATTGGCCCCGCTAAACGATAAGGTTGCAGGGAGTATTTATTTTCCTGAAGATCGCTTTGGCGATGCCCATCAATACTGTGTTGAGCTAACAACTTACCTTGAAAAAGTAGGGGTGCAGTTTTTATATAACACCACAGTGAACGATATTATTAAGCACCAGGGCAAAATCACCCACATTAACACTAGCCAAGGCCAGTTAGATGCCGATGCATTTGTATTGGCAGCAGGCAGTTACACGCCGTTATTAGCGAATAAAGTGGGCGTTAATATTCCGGTTCGCCCCTGTAAAGGTTATTCATTAACCCTAGCGCTTGATGGCTGGCAAGGCGGGCCTAGCATGCCTGTGATAGACCATTCGCTTCACGCTGGGGTGGTGCCGCTAGGGAATCGAATTCGGGTGGCGGGTACGGCAGAGTTTAACGGTTATGATACCCAGTTAAATCCAGGGCGGTTGCAGAATCTTTATGATTTATTGCAGGCGATTTACCCTGAGTCTAGCGCTTTTGTGAACCCAGAAACCACCCAAAGTTGGACGGGTTTACGACCAGTTTCAGCATCGGGTGTACCGCTAATTGGCCGCTCAAAAATTGATAATTTATATATTAATACTGGCCATGGGCATTTAGGCTGGACGATGGCGGCAGGCTCTGGCAAAGCGCTTGCAGACCTTATCAGTGGCGAGCGCCCTGAAATATCTCTCGCTGATTACGCAGTTAATTGCTGAGTTAATTGCTGAGTTAATTGCTGAGTTAATTGCTGAGTTAATTGGACAGCGTAGCAAACCTGAATGGCTTGCTACGCTGACATTTATTACCACCTCTAAGGGAAAACCTTGCCGCGGTTGAGAAGATTTTTAGGGTCAAAAGCGAGCTTCAAGCGTTTCATTAAGGCTATTTCGTTGTCAGTGCGGGAGCAATGTAAGTATTTAAGCTTATCTAAACCAATGCCATGCTCAGCAGAAATCGAGCCTGCGTAAGGTTTTAGCTGCTGATAAACAATGCTTTGCACTTGATGCTTCGTCTGCTCATCATAGCTACCTACACAAATGCCTAAATGTAAATTACCATCACCTAAGTGACCAAATACAATGAATTTTGCATGGGGCCACTGCGTCATAATTTGGCTTTCAACTTGCTGAATATATTGCTCCATGTTGGCAATAGGCAGGCTAATATCAAAGGCAAACAGTGGGTTTAACTCGCTGATGACAGTGTCAATATCATCCCTCATGGCCCATAACTGTTCACGCTGACTTTCTGACTTAGCAATTGCGGCGTCCACTAAAATATCTTGCTCTAACGCAGCCATTAGCGCTTCTTCAAATTGCACGGCGTCGCGCTCGGCGTTATGGCCTGTGGCTTCAATTAACACGTAATATGGATAGCCACTGTCGATAACCGTATTGTGCTTGTCTGAGTCGGTCATTAATTGATAAAAATTGCCCCACATCACTTCAAATGCCGATAGCTGACCATTTAAGTGACTGTTGAGTAATTTCAGTAGCTTGGCGACAGCATCAAACTGGGTTGCGGCGACAATGGCAGTATTGCGACTGCTGGGCAAAGGGTGCAGGCGTAACACGGCTTTAGTGACGATACCTAAGGTGCCTTCGGTGCCGATAAATAGCTGTTTAAGATCATAACCGGCGTTATTTTTTAGCATACTGTTTAATGACGAAATAACCGTGCCATCCACTAAAACCGCTTCTAAGCCCAAGACTTGTTCACGCATCATGCCATATTTAAGCACGCTATTACCGCCAGCATTGGTGGCTATATTACCGCCAATAGTGGCGCTGCCTCTGGCGCCTAAATCCAGAGCAAATAACCAATCTTCTGTGGCGGCTTTTTCTTGCACTACTTGTAGCGGCACGCCCGCTTGCACTGTCATAGTGCCCGCTTGATTATCGATGGACTCAATCTGAGTCATGCGCTCTAACGAAATCGCAATATCGTCAGCTGTTGCATAGGTACCATTGACCAATCCGGTTAACCCGCCCCAAGGGATGGTGGTTTGATCCTGCTGGTGGCAAAGGCTCATCACCTTAGATAGCTCTTCGGTTGAAGCAGGGCGCACTATGGCCAGTGCTTGGCATTGTCCTTTGCCATAAGAGTAAGCAGGCCTGTTGGCAACGTCATCCCCAAGGATAATGCCTTTATCACCTACGATAGCGGTTATCTTTTTTATAATATCTATCATATTCACTCTCTGTAGCTATGTATTAGCTAACTTCTTTAAATTGAATGGCTGATTTATCTGGGCCATGGATAAATTGATGTAATAGCTTTCCTTTGGCCATGAGTGTGGCGCTAATATTGTTTTCTTTAATATGGCCAAAGCCTTTAATCATTTGCGGTAGCTGAGCGATTTCAATGGCGAGTGGTAAATTATCATGATTCAGGTTTTCGATGATATGCTTTATATCTGCTTGATAATCTTTAATTAACTGCCTTTCCATCTTTCTTTCATTGGTATAGCTAAACATATCTAGTTTAGAGCCGCGCAAAAACTTAAATTTAGCCAACACTTTAAACGCCGTTAAGATCCATGGGCCAAATTCACGCTTAATCGGTAAACCAGTATCTGGGTGTTTTTTGCTAAACAAAGGCGGTGCGAGAGAGAATTTAACCTTAAAGTCGCCGTCAAAATCATTATGTAAATTTTGCATTAGCGTCGCTGAGCTGTGCAGACGCGCCACTTCATATTCGTCTTTGTAGCTCATTAATTTACTCAGATTAGTGGCTACCGCTAAGGTTAAGCGGTCAGAATTTTCAGCCACAGCTTTTTCTGCTTGGCTGACTTGTTCAATAAACTCACGGTATTGCTTGGCATAGGCATTACTTTGATAATGACTGAGATGCTCAGCCCCATCTTCAATGGCGCTAAAGGCGGTGGTCGCAATATTTTGCTGGCTGTCAGTGGTCAGTAATTGCGAGAAAAATTCAGGATTAAAACACAATAATCGGCCTAAATTTAACGCGTTGAGATTAAAGTCAACACTCACACCATTAAGGCGTAAGGCGTGTTCAACTGAGGCAACTGAAAGCGGTAACGCCCCTTTTTGCAGGGCAAAGCCCACCACAAATAAATTAGCGCCTATGGTATCTCCCATGAGTTTTTTGGCGATGTTAGAAGCATCGATAAAATCGACATTATCGCGGCCTAATAATTGGGTTAACGATTGTTGCTCTTTAAACTCAGTGGGGATCGCTTGTGGGTTTAATTGAAATATTGCTGGTGGCGCAATGGCAGCATTACCAATTAGGCGAGTTTGTTGGTAAGTAATGATTTTAATGATGTGCGGATCTAGGGTCGCCAGTAAATCGAATGCTAAAATTAAATCGGCGCTGCCAGTATCAATTTTAGGGCTAAATAATCGCTCAGGTGAGTTGGCAAATTTAAGATGGCTGTAAACCGCGCCATTTTTTTGCGACAAGCCGGTCATGTCGTAAATTGAGCAGGCTTTATTATCAATATGAGCTGCCATGCCTAATATCGCCCCGACAGTGATCACCCCTGAACCGCCAATCCCTGCAATCATGACATTGTAGTTATCATCAATGTTACACGCGGTAGGCGCGGGAATCGTGGCAAACACATCTGCTGAAATCGCGGTGGCAGCGGCCTTTTTCGGGGTGCCACCAATGACGGTAACAAACGAAGGACAAAAGCCTTTATTACAGCTGTAATCTTTATTACAACTGGATTGATCTATTTGACGCTTGATGCCTTTCGAGGTCACTTTCGGTTGCAAGCTCACGCAGGTTGACTGAACTGAGCAATCGCCGCAGCCTTCACACACGTCAGCATTAATGTATAAGCGTTTAGTTGGATCAGCAATTAAGCCACGTTTACGGCGGCGACGCTTTTCTGCTGCACAAGTTTGCTCGTAAATTAATACGGTGCAACCTGCTATTTTGCTGAGCATGGTTTGCACCATGTCTAAGCGGTCACGATGATAAATCTCAACGTTTTTGGCGATGTCTGGGTTATTGGCGTATGCCTGTGGCGAGTCAGTGACAATCACGCATTTACTAATGCCTTCATAGGTCACTTGTTGGCTAATTTCAGCGACGGAGATTGGCCCATCCACTGGCTGGCCGCCAGTCATGGCAACCGCATCGTTATATAAAATTTTATAGGTGATATTGACCTTGGCCGCGATGGCTCCGCGGATTGCCATTAAGCCAGAGTGATAATAGGTGCCATCGCCTAGGTTTTGAAACACGTGGTTGGTGTTAGTGTATTTGGCTAAGCCCACCCACTGCATGCCTTCACCGCCCATATGGCAAGGGATCATGGTGTCTTTGCGATAAAATGCTGCCATGGCGTGACAGCCAATACCAGCCATAGCGATACTGTTTTCAGGTACTTTTGTGGAGGTGTTATGGGGGCAACCAGAGCAAAAGTAAGGGGTTCTAGGTAAGCTGGTGGCGCAACTTTTAGGGTCAAGCTTTGAGCGTAAACGCACAATTGCGGCGTCAACCTTGGGGTGAGTTTGACCATTAATGCGCAGGCGCTCAGCGATGATAAAGGCCAGTGTGAGTGGCTCTAACTGCACATCGGCACTGACGAGCGCGAGGCCATTTTCATCCTGTTTACCAATAACCCGTGTGGCACCTTGTTTGCCAAACAGGATTGATTTTATTTGCTCTTCAATAAAGGCGCGCTTTTCTTCAATAACCAGTAATTCAGGTTGCTGCTGGGCAAAGTCGGTTAATTTGCTGGGCTCGATGGGCCAGATACAACCTAATTTGAATACCGATAACCCCAGTGTTTGCGCAAGATCATTGTCGATCTCTAATAATGCCAGGGCCGACATTACATCGTTATAGGCTTTACCGGCAGTGACAATACCCAGACTTCTTTGTGAGGCGTTGTCATTTTTGGCTACGCGAACCTGATCAAGATTATTGGCTTTAATAAAGCGATGCACCAAGGGCAAGCGGTGAGTAATGACATTGGTTTCATTGGTTTGCGGCGGGATAAAGCCACTGGTTTTGAGATTGATGCTGTCTGTGGGGGTGTCATCTCGACTAGGACGTTTGATATCTATATTGTCGAGATTAATATCAATGGTAGCGGTTTGTTCCACTGATTCATTCACACATTTAAAGCCTACCCATAAGCCGCTATAACGAGACAGCGCCCAACCTAAAATACCATAATCGATAAATTCGCTGACATCGGCAGGGTAAAGTGAGGGAATAAGATTTGCCGCTAAGGCCTGTTCACTTTGATGTGAAATAGTCGATGATTTACCAGGATGGTCATCACCGTAAACCACCAACACGCCGCCATGTTCATGGGTGCCAGCATAGTTTGCATGTTTAAATGGATCGCCACTTCTATCAACACCGGGCCCTTTGCCATACCACATGGCAAATACGCCATCGACATTAGGCTCGGGTATGGTGTCGAGTAACTGGGTGCCCCAAATCGCCGTTGCAGCTAGGTCTTCATTGACCCCAGGTTGGAAGGTGATGTTTTGTTGATCTAAACGCTTTTTGGCTTTCCAGATATAACTATCTAATGCTCCTAGTGGCGAGCCTCGATAACCTGAAATATAACCCGCGGTATTCAAGCCTTGGTTTTTGTCTAATTGCGCTTGAATTAGCGGTAATCGAACTAAAGCTTGGTTGCCGTTTATAAAGATACGACCAGATGTATTGTTATATTTATCTTCTAAAGTGATGTCACTATGTTTCATCTGCTCTGTTCCTTCGAGTCATATTTGGTGTTATCAATCGATTTTTAGGTTAGAACATGTGAATTATGATGACTGCAATATAGGTGACATTTGTTAAATAAATTCAAAATTAGGCTTTTGTAAGCCTTGCCGCTGTGATGATAAAAATCGCTTTTTTCATTAAACAAAGCTGATATTTAGCATATAGTGAAGCCTTAACAGCATTTAAAAGGAGTTCAAATGATCGCCAGTGTATCGGGGTTATATATCGCTTTAACGGCCATAATGGCCATTTATTTTAGTTTACGAGTGGTAAAGCTTAGAAAAGGGCTGAAGATTGGTATTGGCAATGAGGGTAATCAAGAGTTAATTATTGCAGATCGCGTGCACGCTAACCTTGTGGAGAACGCGCCATTTGCGCTGCTATTAATCTTGGTGGCTGAAGTGAATGGGCTTTCAGCACCGTTTTTACATTTGTTTGGCAGTTTGTGGTTATTTGCCCGTTTATTACATGCCATTGGCTTAACGCAGGGCAAAGGCGGTTATCATTTTGGCCGCTTTTGGGGAGTATTAATCACCTGGATAATTATTGTCAGCTTAGCCGTGGTTAATATCGGTTTATTTTTAGGCTTATGACTGAGTACTTGATAAGGTGGGAGTTTTACTATTCCCACTGTATTTATAAGGTTTTTTATTTTTAGTCATCAATAAAAAAATTTCACATCTGCTGCTTTTTTAGTCACACTTACTCATCGCCAACTGGTATACTCCGCGACCGTTTATCGACGTATCCATCAATTTTAGGTTACACACATGCAAGTTGAATCCACGTTATTTAATTATCCAAAGTTCTGGGCAGAGTGTTACGGCACAGCTCCCTTTCTTCCGATGTCTCGCAAAGAGATGGATCAACTTGGATGGGATAGCTGCGATATTATTATCGTCAGTGGCGATGCTTATGTGGACCACCCAAGTTTCGGCATGGCGGTTATTGGCCGTATGCTTGAAGCACAAGGGTTTCGAGTCGGTATTATTTGTCAGCCAGACTGGTCAAATAAAAATGACTTTATGAAGCTAGGTCGTCCGAACCTGTTTTTCGGTGTAACCGCCGGCAACATGGACTCGATGATCAACCGCTATACCGCAGATCGTCGCATTCGCAGTGATGATGCCTACACCCCAAACGATGAAGGCGGTAAACGCCCAGATCGCGCGGTAACCGTTTATACCCAGCGTTGTAAAGAAGCCTTCAAAGAAGTGCCCGTGGTGATCGGTGGTATCGAGGCCAGTTTACGCCGTATCGCTCATTATGATTACTGGTCTGATAAAGTGCGCCGCAGTGTGATATTTGATGCTAAAGCCGATATCTTAATTTACGGTAATGCCGAGCGCCCGCTGGTGGAAGTGGCACATCGCATCGCTAATGGCGAAAAAATGGCTGATTTGCACGATATTCGTGGCACCGCAGTTATTCGTCATGAACCTTTGCCCGGCTGGAAAGGCATGGATTCGCGCAAATTAGATCAACTACACAAGATTGATCCTATCCCCAATCCTTATGGTGCTGATGATGTCGGCTGTGAAAAATTATCCGGCCCAACCGATAAAAAGATTTTTGATAATGATGCCCCTAAAGCCATCAGCGTGCAGCCGCCAAGACCTAAGCCGTGGGAAAAAACCTATGTGCTACTGCCAGCTTATGAAAAAGTGGCTGACGATAAATTCTTGTATGCCCATGCTTCACGTATTTTGCATCAAGAGCAAAATCCGGGTTGTGCCCGCGCGTTATTTCAAGCTCAAGGAAATCGCTCTGTGTGGGTTAACCCGCCAGCGTGGCCATTAAATACTGATGAAATGGATGCGGTGTTTGATTTGCCGTATCAGCGCGTACCGCACCCAAGTTATGGTAAAGCGGTGATCCCTGCTTACGACATGATTAAAACCTCGATTAATATCATGCGAGGTTGTTTTGGTGGCTGTTCGTTCTGCTCGATTACCGAGCATGAAGGGCGCATTATTCAAAGTCGCTCGCAAGAATCTATCATCAAAGAAATTAAAGATATTCAAGACAAAGTGCCGGGCTTTACTGGGGTTATTTCAGACTTAGGTGGCCCAACCGCTAACATGTATCGCCTCGGCTGTACTAGCGTCAAAGCAGAAACCACTTGTCGACGTTTATCCTGCGTATATCCCTCAATTTGTGGCCATTTAGGTACCGATCATAAACACACCATTGATTTATATCGCGCCGCCCGTGACGTGCCGGGGATTAAAAAGGTTCTGATTGCATCAGGTGTGCGTTATGACTTAGCCACAGAAGATCCTCGCTACATTAAAGAGCTGGCTAAGCATCATGTGGGCGGCTATTTAAAAATCGCCCCAGAGCACACTGAAGATGGTCCACTAAGCAAAATGATGAAGCCGGGAATGGGCAGTTATCATAAGTTTAAAGAGCTATTTGATCATTACTCTAAAGAAGCGGGTAAGAAGCAGTATCTTATTCCTTACTTCATCTCAGCACATCCGGGGACCACCGATGAAGATATGCTGAATCTAGCCCTGTGGCTTAAATCAGAGAAGTTTAAGCTTGATCAAGTGCAAAATTTTTATCCATCGCCAATGGCCAATGCCACCACCATTTACCACACTGAGCTTAACTCATTGAAGAATGTGAAGCACACCAGTGAACAAGTGACCGTGCCTAAGAAAGGCCGTCAGCGCCGCTTACACAAAGCGCTGCTGCGCTATCATGATCCTGCAGGCTGGCCACTTATTCGTGAAGCCTTAGCTGCCATGGGTAAAGAGCATTTAATTGGTAATGGGGTGCAACATATTGTGCCACCAGAATCACGTAATGAGCGCCAAGGTTTTGGGGCTAAAAACCGTGGTGGCAAAAATGATGGTAGTAAGACGGCTTTCACCCGTTTTTCTGGTAATCAGTTTGCGGATAGAGACTGCGGTAAAAAACCGACCAAAGCCAACAAAGCCAAAGCGGCTGGCGAAAAGCAAGAAGGCGGCAAGTCATCTTCAGCTAAAAAACCAGCTAATGCAAATAGCGCTAACAAAGGCAAAGCTAAAACAGGCTGGTCACAGAAGAAGCAGCCATTTAGCAATAAGGCGAATGCAAAAAATAAATCTTCAAATAGTAAGGGCGCTAGATAAGCCGCTGAGCTAATTTGAAATTGTTAACTAGAAAACCGCCAATAGGCGGTTTTTTTATTTCAGGTTAAATTAAACAATCACTGTTAGTCTGCAAGCCTAGTTCATTTGCTTTAGGGTATCGCCCATGGTTTAAATGAATGATTAAAAACTAAAATAAATACCCCAAGGAATAATAATGAAAAAAATATTGGCCACTGCTGTATTGAGTTGTCTGATCCCCGCTACTGCTATGGCACATGGCAGTCATGATCATGATGAATCTACCACTTACGCTAGTGTACAAGACAGTTACTTTGATGCGCTTGCTGTGCATTGTGGTAAAGCGTATGCGGGTGAGGTGACTGCGGGCAACGAAGCTGATTCAGCTTTTAGCAATAAAGCATTAATCATGCACGTACGTGAATGCAGCGATACTGAGCTTAAAATTCCTTTTCATGTGGGTGACGATCACTCTCGTACTTGGGTTATCACCAAAACCACTTCAGGCTTGCGCTTAAAGCATGATCACCGTCATGAAGATGGCACTGAAGACAAAGTCACCATGTACGGTGGCGACACTGCTGACATGGGCACTGCAACTGAGCAATCATTTCCTGTCGATGCTGAATCAATTGCTAACTTTAATGAAAATGGCTTAACAGCGTCAGTGACTAACGTGTGGCATATGTACATTGAGCCAACAGTCTTCACTTATCGTTTAACCCGCGAAAATCGTGATTTTAGAGTGGATTTTGATTTAACCAAGCCTGTGGCATTACCGCCAACGCCTTGGGGTCATGAGTAATTGTTGTTTTAAGTATAAGCCTGCATAAATGACATCATAGGCAGCTAAAACCCGCGAAAATCGTGACTTAATAGCCTATTTTGAGATACCTGCCGAATAGGCAGTAAAACCTCTTCTTACTTTGTGTAGGAAGAGGTTTTTTATTTAATACTAACTCGCATTTGCTAACAAAAAGCCGCAAAACTTGTTTTACTCTTTTGAAAAATCAACGTCGTGGTACTGAGTTCACACCAGATTTAGACCGTAAGTTACCTTTCTGTATTTCCAAACTCCGTTTGGATTGACATCGTGGGTTTTCTACCCACACCCGACCAAAAGGGTATCAACTGCAATACCCTCTATACTCTTTATTAAAGAATTAGGCCCCGCAGCCCCCGATGAAAAATGCATGTTTTCAATGGGGATTGATCCAGCTTTCAACTTCGTTTATGACCCAAAGCTTGTTTGCTATTTTAAAAAACAACGTCGTGGCGCTTCGCCCACACCAGACCAAGAGGGTATCAACAGCAATACCCTCTTGGAACACCCCGCTGCCCCAACGAAAAATGCTGAAAAGCGCATGTTTTCAACGGGGATTGATCCAGCTTTTAACTTCGTTTGTATCCGGCTTCGGTCATTGTCGAAAAGCCCTAACGCTTCCGATAGGCCATCCCTGGCCAAACGAAAGCTAGCTTGGCATCCATGCCAAGCTCACGGCCTTTTCTCGATGACCTCAATTCAAATGGAGCTTTTAAATGTAAGATCTTCTAACTTTAACTCTTTAAATTATCACCAATGCTGTCAACTCGAAGAGACAATAACCCCAGTGTAGATGCGTTCAAGACCTTCGAAAACATGGCGAAGTTTCACTGTGTGGAACGCTCTGAGCGAGAGGCATGGATGCCGAACTGGCCGTTTAACATGGATGTTATTTGTTTTCGCAGAGCCCACAGGGATGTGTTCACGGCGTGTCTTGGATGTATCTGCACATAAGGTCGCTCTTTCACATCCATGTGATCGCGACATTCCGTTCATCCTGAACATCCCAGCGGCAGGCAATGGATTAGGTTGAGGTGATGAACTTCAATGATTCAGCCAATAAAAACTAAGTAAAACTATGAATTAATGACATAAGTTACATTAAGGTATCACCACTTAAGGACAGAGTTGGCTAACCTCGAATACAATCATCGGGCACGCCATTTAGGGAAGAAAAAGCCATTCAATAATATGTGCCTTCAACCCTCCTAGAAAGTTTACAGATTGACTTGACCACATCAGAGCCAACTAATTCAGTCGGACTAACCAGCAGAAACAGGGTGAGGCAATAAAAGTAAAGGTGAACTGAGTTGATACCAATTAATTGAGGCAAACGGTC
Organism: Shewanella sp. 10N.286.51.B8; assembly: GCF_041469325.1. Taxonomy (NCBI): domain Bacteria; kingdom Pseudomonadati; phylum Pseudomonadota; class Gammaproteobacteria; order Alteromonadales; family Shewanellaceae; genus Shewanella; species Shewanella sp. 10N.286.51.B8. The sequence goes on along the minus strand of NZ_JBFRKG010000013.1, from coordinate 49,310 downwards.
ACAGCCATTAACTGAAATATCAGTATCAAACAGGTAAACAAAGCAAAGTAAAAGATGAAAAATTCCACCTTAAAAGGTGTAATCAGAACAAATGATTAGTCGAAATACTGTACAAAAAAACTACCGTCAAAAAGCAAATTCCTATAGCATAAACCATACCGATAAATAGGGATGTGGTATCGGCCAAGTCCAACAAGCGATTTATGCCCTGCAAACAGCGCAACGCATAAATACTAAAACGTTATATTTAAAATCAAATTTTGGAGATTAATTATGGAAAATATCACGGAAAAAAGGAGTTTATCTCAATGGTTTTTTGGCGAGTATTCTTGGACTCTTAAATTTAGTTGGGTGCTAGCAACATTAGTATGCGTATACCTAGGTGCTACCCGCGAAGAAAATATCTGGATTCTTCTTGTTGATGGGCATGTCAATTCAGCCTTTCTTCTCTATATACTTGGATACTTATCTGATTTTCGGTATAGGTTCATTAAAGAATCGAGAAATAATTAAATATAACAAGAATTTCAAACGGAAAAAAACAGTTGGCTGTTTTCATTCCTCAACATTTTAGCCAGCCATTTTTAGCCGCTTAGCAAAGCGTTACTAAAACATTTCTGTCCAAATGTTTGTTAGTGATTGTGAATCGAACACTCGTAATAACATGCTTTAGGAGCAGGTTTATCAATGATAATTCGATTTGTCAGCTAATGATTGCAGTGAAAGTAACTGTTTATCAGATTATGCTTTAATCTTAGCGTGAAAAAGGCTGCAACTGCAGCCTTTTTATTGGGTGAGATTTTCTCGTTTACAAAAATTATTTAGCATCAAAACTAAATGATTGTCCTGCAATGGCGGCTTCATACATCAATCCGCCTTTCGCGGCAGTGAAAACCGCCATGCCATTCATATAAGCAGCATTAGCTGCTGTACGGTTGCCTGCATTGCCAGCCCCTGCTGAGTTACCTGTTGAGCCCACTTGTGCATTGGCGCCAACAGTAATGGCCACTGCAGATGCCTGGGCGCTAAACTCAAAGGTACCACTGGTAAAGTCGTTATAGGCTTCAGCATCTTTAAAGAAAATAATTTCGCTATAAGCTTGTCCACCTAATTGGAAGCCAATAGAAAGTTGTGACACGCTTGAATCACCACTATAAACACCACCTTTATATACCTTGCCTGAGCCGTAGGCCGCACCGATACCAAAGCCGCCTTTACCCACTGTTGGGTAAATCGCATAGCCGTAGGCACTATCAAAAAAACCTTGTACTTCGGGGGCCTTTTTAAAATCGGCAATGGCTTCGGCGTATTTGTCAGCGTGAGCTGAGCTAGAAAATGTCAGTCCGATAAGCACGAATGTGACCGCTAGCAATGACAATATATTTTTCATAAAAACTCCTGTGATAAGCAAACTTTAGTGATGATAGCTTTAGCATAGCAAACCCAAGCTGAACAAAGCTGTAATAAAAACGCCTAATATTGCTACTAGGTGCTTAAAACTAACATGAGTTCAGTTGGTGCTGAGTATTTAAATGAGTGGTGTTGTTATTTAAATCTAGCAGTGAGTAAATAACTCACTTAATATCCTCTTTAATTGAGCTTGTTTGTACAGGTGTTGGCTCAGGCTGTGGCCTTTATCTGGCGAAGTTAATTTCACTTAGTTTTTGGGACTGACTTGTTCTCTAAGCCCTGATCTGAGGCTTTGTCATCACTGATAACACTTCTTAAATAATCAAGTTCTTCATTATCCAGTAGCAGCTTGGCACTATGATGCTGGGGTGTTTTATTGACCTTGATACGTAAAAATACCAGTCGGGTCACTTGGTGTAGTCCGTATATGGCAAACCCATAAATGGTCGCTAATAGACATAATCTGACGATGCCAACAGCATAGCTAGAAATAGTGTCACCAAAATAGAAGGGTAATAACACCAATACCAATCGTAAAACCCAATTAAGTAAAATGCCGCCAGTAAGCAGTAATAACCACCTAAATCTAACATTTTTTAAGCTTTGATGTTTGTCGACTCTATGACGACTTAACGCGCTAATGATAAGGAAAAAATAGATCCCGCTTTGAATTAAAATAATGGCAGGCATGACTAGGGCTATTTTATTAATGGTGACTAATTCACTGATGTTGTTGACTTGAATATGGGATGCATCGGGAACCATACCAATATTGAACGATACAGTGACAACAATAACCGCCATGGAAATTAGCGTAGTAAGTATATGTTTGACGAAATTGAGGTCAGAGGTTTTAATTTGTAAACACGCTTTGCAATAGCTGTACAGTAAGGGCATCAGTAAGAAGTAAAATGGCACCATTAACGTCATCATAAAATGAATTTGAATTGGGGCATTTTCGCGGGTGATACTGGCTGAAAAAAAGAATAGCGAGATCAGAATAAATAAGGCGCCCAGTAAGCGATTACTATGGCTGGTGCTGCTGTCGTTATTAGCAAAAATATAGCGGACGTAAAAACCTACTCCCAAGCAATGTATGCCAGCGAGTAATGATAGCCAAATATACGCCTGTGAAAAAAACTGATTAATTACGATGGCCAATCCCTTTGTTTATCGTTAAGTCATATCTTAAATCACGCTTTATCAAGCAGCATTATTATGTTTTTTCTGTTTTCTCATATGACGGTTTGACGCCGCTTCGGGCGGTTTGCCAGGTGCGGGCTTTCTTTCTGCGAGTAAATGCGTTATCGCCATAATAGGATGGGGAAGCAGCATTCTTGGGCCAGAGTAAATCATGATTTCACGCACTTTTTGTTTCATGTGCGGTTTGTAGCAATGCACAGGACATTTGTTGCATGTCGGCTTTTGTTGACCATAAGGACAGCGATCTAAGCGTGTTTCTGCGTATTCAAGCAATTCAATGCAATCTGGGCACAAGCCTTGGCTATTTTCCGTTTGTAACGCAATTTGATGATGAGCCCGGCAATAAATTTTTGCCATAGCATTCATTGTGTTGAATTCATATAACAGCTTGCCTGATAGGATCGCGCTTATTGTCATGTGTTAATACCATAGTAAATCACTCGGGTATGGCTAGTTTACCTAATCACAGTCTGTTTATTCAATTCAATGCTTAATAAGCTTGAACTAGAGCACATAAAAACAAAAGCTAAAAATAATGTCAGCTTATTGTGTTAACGAGCATAAAAGCGACATAAACACTTGATTTTTGTCCTAAGAATAGCTTATTAATATTAGTTCAGCTTGTTTAATTTTCAAGCAGAAAAATGAAGCTTCCTTCTTCGGATAGGCTAGGAATGGTAAACTCCAAAACTATTCAAATGCACACAGCATGACACAAATATGGTGTTATAAATGATTATTAAAATTATTGTCGTTGTTTTATTGGTTTGGCTGGGTATTTATCTTTATCGTCGAACCCAAACCGTTGCTAAGCAAGAGCTAGAGCAGAAAGAACCAACTCAGGCAGATCCGCAGCCAGAAGCTGAGATAACAGATATAGCCTCAGCCCCATCTGAGATTGAGTCTGCACCGCAAGATAATACTGAACTTGAGACTGAATCAATAGCTCAAGAATTAGAACCAAGCCCTGTGCAAGATGAAGATACTGTAGTCACTGCCGTAGATGAAGTTGAAGCAACAGTTGAACAAATAGTCGAGACTGAGTCTTATGAGCTGCCAGAGCCAGAGCCAGAGC
>NZ_JBFRKG010000013.1:0-44827 GCF_041469325.1 Shewanella sp. 10N.286.51.B8 | reverse complement strand
AGCCAGAGCCAGAGCCAGAGAATAAACCTATTACAGCGGCTTTACCTGCAACAGGTGCATGGGCAAGTGATGCATTTACGGCTTTAGTTTGCCAATATGATGCAAGTGCTGAACTACAGGCCCAGCATCTGAGTTTACTCAGTATTATTAGTCACAGTTACAAGTTACGTAAACAAGCTGATTACTGCCAATACGGCGCAGGTTTGACCCAGCGTTATCAGTTAGCTTATCAACAGTATCGCCAGCAAAACGCCACTGCTGCAGATGATAAAGGCATAGGCTTTATGCAATTATCAACCATGCTCAATGATACTAAGCAATTTGATAAAGCCATTGAAGTCTGTCAGCAGGCCATTGATTATCAATTAACAGATGGAACTGTTACCGGTTTTGAAGGTCGAATTAAGCGTATCGAGAAAGCAAAATCTAAAGCGAGTAATTAAGTGAATTGAATAAGACTAGGTAATTGGCTTTAACCATGATTTAGGTTATTAGGTTTTACCATGATCTAGTACAATGGCACTATCGTATGGAAAAGCGGACTTAGGTTCGCTTTTTTATTGCCCTAAAAGTGTTGAAACTGAATGTAGCTACTGGAATCCTGTAGCTAAATATTGAGATTAAAAGTGCAACTTAGGGTGAAAATAAGCATGCTTAAAGAGGTTTAAATGATGAATCGTAAAATGCGTAATACGCTGTTTTTATTCATGGCTATCATGGGGCTAACCGGCTGTATTCGTACCCCAGAATGGACACTGTTTTATTATGCGGATGAAGCCAAAGCGCCGCAGCAACCCATCAACGCCAAATTTATAGCAGGTTATTACGATACGCTTGAACAATGCCAAGCTAAAGCCAAGGGCATGCTGAGATTAAGCGGCAAAAACAGCCATCCACTGGATGCTAACCAGCTAGAAAATGCCACCGCAATACCGGTTGCCATTGATAAAGGCTATCAATGCAAACAGTTATGCCAAGTCAATGATGACAATGTCATTATCTGTCAATAAAACCTTGCCAGTAGTGAGTTATTAGCCTTCGCCATCAGGCTATTGTAGACCCAAGGAACAGGTTAAATGCAGTTTAAACAGGATTATTTTGAACAACTGGAAGGCTTTTATTCGCAGGTCTATCCATTGCCTATCAGTCAACCCCATTGGCTGGCTTGGAGTGATGACGCCGCCAAATTAATTGGCGCGCAAAGAGGCCAACTTAACGCCCAAGGTGATGATGAATTACTGCTGCAACTGTCAGGTAATCACGCTATGCCTGGGGCAAGTTACTATGCGCAAGTTTACAGTGGCCATCAATTTGGTGGTTATAGCCCACGATTAGGGGACGGGCGCTCAATTATTCTCGGCGAAGCGCAGGCAAACCCTAATGCTACAAGTAAAACAGCTAATAACGCGTCAGCTTGGGATGTGGCCTTAAAAGGGGCTGGGCCAACACCTTATTCTCGCAGTGGTGATGGTCGGGCGGTTATGCGTTCCGCGGTAAGGGAGTTTTTAGCATCCGAGGCCTTGGCGGCATTATCGATTCCGACCACCCGAGCATTAGCGGTGATTGGCTCTGACTTACCGGTATGGCGTGAATCACAAGAAACTGCGGCGATTACAGTGCGTTTAGCCAAAAGCCATATTCGTTTTGGTCACTTTGAGTATTTTTGCCATAGCGACCAAGGTGGTAAAGATAAACTAATTCAGTTACTAAACTTCACCATTAAACAGCATTACCCGCATTTAACTCAAGATTATCAAGGCTATAAAGCCTGGTTTACCCAAGTAGTAAAAGATACTGCTATTTTAATCGGCCACTGGCAAGCGGTAGGCTTTGCTCATGGGGTACTTAATACTGATAACATGTCGATTCTTGGTGACAGCTTTGATTTTGGCCCATTTGCCTTTTTAGATACTTTTAAAGAAGACTTTATTTGTAATCACTCCGATCCCCAGGGCCGTTATGCCTTTGGTCAGCAACCTGGCATTGGCCTGTGGAACCTGCAACGTTTAGCCCAAGCATTAACGCCCGTCATTGAGTCAGATGATTTAGTGGCTGTGCTGAATACTTATCAAGCTGAGTTAGTGCAGCAATATTTACTGCTCATGCGCGCTAAAATGGGCTTGAGTGTCAGTGAGCAAACCACGGCGCAAGCCCAAGAGCAAGATAAAACCGACTTAGATCTCATTGGCCGATTTTGCCATGTGTTACAGCATAATTTATTGGACTATACCAATACTTTCAGGGCGTTTGGTCAGTTAGACATAACCAGTGTCCACGCCAATATTAGTGATGAGATAATCGATAGACCCAAATTTGACGACTGGTATAAAAGTTATCAGCAGCGGGTTGGAAAGGTTGATGATATTGACCAATGGCAAGCACAGCGTAATAGTGTGAATCCCAAGTATATTTTACGCAACTACTTAGCCCAAGAAGCCATAGTGGCGGTGGAAGAAGGCGACAATAGTAAATTGTTAGAGCTGCATACTCTGTTAACTCAGCCCTATGCTGAGCAACCAGAATTAGACCATTATGCCAATAGACCACCCCAATGGGGACAAGGCTTAATCATGTCTTGTAGTAGCTAGTCAGTCATAGTAACAAGGTATTTAAGCAACTTATTTGAAGGAACATCATGTTATTGCGTTCGGTGCAATTAGATAAAGCCTCGCTGAGCATTTTAATTTCAGCAGAAATAGATTTTGAGCAGTTTGAAGCGTTTGCTGAGCCCTTAGCCTTGGCAATGGATTGTGATATTCGCGATCGCTTATGGGGCGCAGATAGGCACCAATGGCAGCTTAATTTTGAAGGCAGTCAGCTGTGGCTTAACTATGAGTTTTACGGCGATATTTGTTGGATATCAACGGAAGTAGAAGCCGATCTTGAAGTGCTAGAATATTTAATCACCTTGCTACAACCGCTGATCACTGCCAATGCGGTAAAGGATACACATGAATAATGACAATGCTGACAACGACTATCTAGATAATGACGAAGATATCGATAGTCAGGAAAAGTCGGGTAATGTAATAGAACCGGAATCACATCTTAACGATATCGCGCCAAAGGCTAGTGCTGACGAGGCTTGCTTTCATTATCAAGCCTTAACGCCTGATTTAATTCTCGATGCCATTGAGAGTGTTAACATCTATCCTGAAACGGGGTTGCTGGCGTTAAATAGTTACGAAAATCGGGTGTATCAATTTCGCTGCGATCGCGGTAATCGTTATGTAGTGAAGTTTTATCGCCCCCATCGCTGGAGTGATAATCAAATTCAAGAGGAGCATGATTACGCACTCGCGTTAGCTGCTGAAGATATCCCCATTGCAGTACCTGTGATTGTTGAGGGTAAAACCCTGCATGAATTTAAAGGTTATCGTTTTACTTTATTTCCCTCTATTGGTGGCCGCGCATTTGAGGTGGATAACCTTGATCAACTTGAAGCAGTTGGTCGCTTTATTGGCCGGATACATCAATATGCTAGTCAAGAGAGCTTTCAATATCGTGAGCCCTTAAGCTGCCAAATTTTAGGGGATGATGCGCTGCAATATTTACAGCAGTCAGGGCAAGTGCCTGAGGCCATTAGTCAGCAGTTTTTCACTGTCACGCAGCAAGTGTTGGCCAAGGCCAAGTCTGTATTGGCGCAGCATCAATTTCCGACATTACGGCTTCATGGTGATTTGCATCCAGGCAATATTTTATGGACCCCAGATGGCCCAGGTTTTGTTGACTTAGATGATGCTCGCCAAGGCCCTGCGGTGCAAGATATTTGGATGATGCTCACTGGTGATAGAGCCCAACGGTTATTACAGCTAGATGTATTACTTGAAGGCTATGAGGAGTTTTGTGATTTTGACCACAAGCAACTTAAGCTGATTGAGCCGCTGCGGGCATTGAGAATGATCCATTACAATGCCTGGCTAACAAAACGCTGGCAAGATCCTGCTTTTCCAAGGAACTTTCCATGGTTTGGTGATATCAAATACTGGGAACAGCAAACATTAGCGTTTAAAGAGCAACTTTCAGCGCTGGATGAAGAGCCATTAAGCTTGATGAGTTTTTAATTGAGTAATTGGCAAACCATAACGTAGATTGTTACAAATGATCCTGATAAGGTCTTGAGCATAAGAGATAATCTACATTATTATAGATTTAGATAAATTAGCGTTAACTATGCTACGGCATAATTGAGATTGCATACTAAAGGAAACAAGATGAAAAAAGCATTATTAATGGCTGCAGCGTTACTATTAGCCCCAATGGCGGCAACCGCAGCAGACTATAAAGAAGGTGTGCACTACACTGTGATTAACGAAGGCCCAGCCACATCAAAGCCTGAAATTACTGAGTTTTTCTCATTCTTTTGCGGGCATTGTTACAACTTCTCAAAAACTGTAGTACCAAAAATTGAAGCGACCCTTCCAGAAGGTGTGGCTTTTAATCAGGCACACGTTGAGTTTATTGGCGCAGATATGGGCGTAGAAATGTCACGTGCTTTCGCTATTGCTCATCAGCTCAATGTTGAAAAGAAAGTTGAACCAGCTATTTTTGCTGCAATCCATGACAAAAAGCAACGCTTCACCAACTTAAATGATATCCGTATGGTGTTTATTGCTAACGGTGTTGACGGTAAAGATTTTGATGCAGCAGCTAAGTCTTTCATGGTGAATGCGCAAATGTCTAAAATGAAGCGTGATACTCAGAATGCAAAAATTTCTGGTGTGCCTTCGTTAGTGGTTAACGGTAAATACCGTGTTGAGACAGGTGCGATTAAGTCTTACGATGAGCTATTAGACATCGCTTATTACTTAGCGACAGCTGACAAGTAACATGAGGGTTTAACCTCCCACGTGACAAAAGGAGCCAATGGCTCCTTTTTTTGTATCTTTAATTTATTAGTGGCTGAAAAAGAGCAAAAAAAAACCGCATGTTTTAAAATTTGCATTTTAAAACAGTGCGGTGTTGAGCCAATTAGCTCGTTATTTACCCTGAGTAACGAAGTCACTTTACCAAGGTGTCAAAAAAATGGCAAGCGTCATCTTACTGGCTTGTTACGTTTTGTTTACATTGAGTTATTTTGAAGCGGAAAAAGATCGATTTTAATGAAACTCTTTTGCGGTTTTTTTGTCCAAATTTGAGTTGTAAAATGAAATATAGCCAAAGGAGTCTCCATGAGAAGGTTTCCGGTATATGCACCTAAACTCATCGTTAAACATGCGCGAATTTTTTTAACTGGGGTGATTTGGGTAAAAGACTTAGGGTGTTTAGAGTTTAGAAAGGGGCGTTTTTTAATGCCGAAAAAAAGCCTGCCAAAAGTAAAGCAGGCTGTTTCTGAGCTTAACCAAATGCTAGTAGCTCAGCATGTTGAAACTAACACAGTTTAGCTTTCGCTATTGAGTAAGCCGACAAGGCCATTCACTTTATCGTTCCAAGAGTTTAGGTCTTGTTGCAATTGCTGATTAGTCTCAGTCAATTGAGCATTCTTTTGCTTCTCTTCTTCAAGCTCCATTTTTAGTAGCTCTGCATTTTCAAGAGTTGCCTGGATTTTGGCTTCCAGTTGGGACAGTAATTCAAGGCTCATATCGGGAGTCCTAATAGTTTCTGGATGGAATGCTGATTCTAGCAGTGACTGGGGTTTAAGGAATAGCCAAATTCGTTAAGTGGTTAAAAAAAGAACGACTTTGGCTACTATTTTGTAAGCTTTATCCATCTGTCAGTGTGAGTGGCTTGTTTTAAGCTAAAAACCGCCACATCCTGTGCTTTTTCAGTGAAATGATAAAACTTTATTTGTTGCGGTTTACCATGCTTTAACGGCTAATTTTATGGTTTTAATTATTGTGAACTTCGATTGACGCTTAATTGTGCTCCACTTTATCCATTTGCTTGACATTACATCTGATGATTCATAGTCTGCTAGCATTGTTTTTAAGGTGGTAGCAAATGGACATCAAATATAATTTAAAAGCGGCATCGTCGCGTCGTACTGAGCAGTTTAAACCAGAAGGCAATGTAGGCTTTGGTAATCTCAGAACCGATCATATGTTTTTAATGGATTATCGAGATGGCCAGTGGTGTGACCCTCGCATTGAGCATTATGCGCCGTTTGAAATGGCCCCGGGCGCCATTGCGCTTCATTATGGTCAGTCCATCTTTGAAGGTGCTAAAGCGTTTAAGCATGACGATGGTGAAATCTACACCTTTAGACTGGATAAGAATGCCCAACGTTTAAATACCTCTGCAGATATCTTATGTATTCCTAACCTTGCTGAAGACATTCAACTGCAAGCCATTAATGCGCTTATTGATGTCGATAGGCTGTGGTTTCCAATGCAAGATGGCGCATGTTTATATATTCGGCCTTTTATTTTTGCTACCGAAGATCGTTTATCAGTGAGCCCAAGCTTGAACTTTACTTTCTGCGTGATCTTAAGCCCAAGTGGTGCTTATTACGCTGATGGGGTGAATAAAGCGATTCGATTACTGATCAGTAAAAAATTCCACCGCGCGGTATCAGGCGGCACGGGGGCATCAAAAGCGGCCGGTAATTACGCAGCATCGTTAAGAGCGGGGCAAGCCGCTGCTGAATATGGCGCTGCCCAAGTGTTATATCTTGATGCGAACAACAAGCAGATTGAGGAAGTGGGCGCAATGAACCACTTCCATATCCTCAAAGATGGCACTGTAATTATCCCGACGTTTACTGACACTATCTTAAAGTCCATTACCTCGCAATCTATGCTAGAAATTGGCCATTTATTGGGATGTGAAGTGCGCCAAGAAACCATTATGCTGGACAAATTTATCGCAGATATCGAAGCCGGTGAAATTGTTGAAGCGGGCGGATTTGGTACTGCAGCCGTGGTATCGCCAGTGGGCTCGTACATCTTTGAAGATGGCCGTATTGTTACAGTTGGTGATGGTGAAGTTGGCCCTTGCATCAAGCGTATTTATCAAATATTTACCCAACTGCAAAAAGGTGAGCTTGAAGGACCTGAAGGCTGGGTTAAGCGTGTTGAGCGTGTCGCGCCATAGCTAAACTGAATAAATTCAGACAATAAAAAAGGCTCATTTGAGCCTTTTTTATTGCTTGGAGTATAGGGTTTAGCTGTGTCGATTTTTATTGAATCGCTTTAATGCTATGCTAGTTTTTCCTGCTGGTTATCTAATCTTAGCCTTGCTAAACAGTCCTCAGCAGTCAGTGGTTTACTGAGTAAAAAGCCCTGCACTTGATCGCAGCCTTCATGCTTTAAGAAGTCAAATTGCGCCTCAGTTTCAACGCCTTCTGCCACGACATTGAGTTCAAGGCTGTGGGCCAGAGTAATAATGGCGCTGGTAATAGCGGCATCATCAGGATCATCAATAATATCGCGGACAAATTCTCTATCAACTTTCAAGGTATCGATAGGGAAGCGCTTTAAGTAACTTAAACTTGAGTAACCAGTACCAAAGTCATCAATGGCAATGGTAAGGCCTAGGGCTTTTAGCTGGGCTAATACTGTGACTGAGTCTTGCGGGTTACCCATGATCATCGACTCTGTCAGCTCTAACTCCAGAGCGCTGGCGGGTAACCCTGATACCGCAAGGGCCACTTCAATAGTGGAAATAATATCGGCTTTAAGTTGTCTTGCTGATAAGTTAACAGCCACAGAAATATGCTCAAAGCCTTGTTGATGCCATTCAGCTAATTGATTGCAGGCCTGATCAATGGCCCAATGGCCAATGCCGTTAATCATCCCGGTTTCTTCCGCTAACGGAATAAATTCCACTGGTGAGATAAATCCAAGGGTTTTACTTTCCCAGCGCAGTAGGGCTTCAACGCCAATAATCCGCTTGGTTTTAATGTCAAACTTGGGCTGATATACCAGATACATTTCATTATTTTGAATCGCCTGTTTAAGGCCTGCCTCAAGCTCTACATGACGGGTGGCATATTGGTTTAAATCTTCAGTGTAAAACTGGAAGTTATTACGCCCTAAAGATTTAGCATGGTACATGGCAGTATCTGCATATTTAATTAATGAGGTACTGTCGCTGGCATCATTAGGGTACAAACTAATGCCGATAGAAGGTGATACGGTAATATTTTTATCATCCAATAAGAACGGACTCTTAAAGGCGTTTAATACTTTTTCTGCCACAACAGCAGCAGATTTTATTTTGCTGAGCCCTTCAAGAATAATGGTAAATTCATCGCCACCGAGACGAGCAACAGTATCGCCATCGCGCACCGAGTTTTGCAATCGAATCGCCACCGCTTTTAATAATAAATCCCCCACATGATGACCCATGGAGTCATTAATGTGCTTAAAGCGGTCTAAATCCAAAAAGAATAACGCCACAATATCTTTAGAGCGATGGGCTTTGGTGATCGCCTGATTAAGCCTGTCTTGAAATAGGGTGCGGTTTGGCAAGCTGGTGAGCGGATCGAAATTGGCTAATATGCGTAAGTCTTCTTCGGCTTTTTTACGGGAGGTAATATCAGTAAATACCGCAACAAAGTGGCTCGTTTCACCTTTAGTATCGATGACCTGATTGATCTCCAGCCACGCCAAAATGCCTTTTTTATCTTTAGTACGAATATTAATTTCGCCAGCCCAATGCTTTTTCCTTAACAGTTGTAATTCCACATTATGATAAAAGGCGCGCGACTGTTTGCCGTAAGCTAAATATAGAAAGTGTTTGCCAGCAATGGCTTCAGATTCAAAACCGGTAATACGACTAAACGCAGGGTTTACCGTGCGGACTCGATAATCCAGTTCGCCTACCACTACGGCCTCGTTCATACTGTGTAGTACTTGGCTTGAGAGTTTTAATTCATTTTCAGTTGCTTTTCTGACGGTGATATCTTTATGGGTACCGGCCATGCGAACCGGTTTATCTTGCTGGTCCCATTCAACGACTTTGCCGCGATCCATTAACCATATCCATTTACCTGGCTGCTTTTCTACGCGGTACTCAGCTTCAAAAAACTCAGCTTTTCCGGCTAAATGGTCATTGAGAAGTTGGGCTACCCTCGCTTTATCTTCTGGGTGGATATTGGTGATCAATGCATGATCGTCTTCAGCGAACGGTTGAGAGGTTAAAATATTGGTACGGTAGACTTTGTTGTCGCGGATATTCCAGTCCCACATACCATCGCCTGAGGCCCATAACGCCAGTTTAAGGCGCTCTTCTGAAGCGCGGATACTGATTTCAAACTCACGTTGTTTTTCACGCTTTAATTGCTTTAAATAAATGAAAAATGTCAGCAGCAACATGAGGGCGATACCATAAATGACGTACGCGCCTTTACTTAGGTAAAATGGCGGCACCACAGTAAATTTGATACTAAAAGGCGGCTCTGTGTAGGGGTTATCAGTGAGGGTCGAGCGCACTAACAGCTCAAACTTTTTCGGCGGCAAATTGCTAAAACTGATGTCATTTGATTGATTTAACTCAACCCAATCATCATTGTGACCGACTAATTTGTAACTCAGTTGCTGTAACCCAGGGTAATTAAAATTCAGTGTACTGACAGTAAAACCAATGGTTTTATCAGAGTAGGGCATTTGTAATGCTGGTGGCTGTTGCAAATTTAATAATGGAAAATGCTGCTCACCCAAATGATAACTGGTTAGGGCTATTCTAGTGTTAGGTCTTTTAGCTGGAACCAATAGTGGATTAAATTGATTTATGCCATTAACGCCGCCAAACCACAGCTGGCCATCAGTATCGTTAAATTTAACCCCGCCGTTAAACTCCGCAGCTTGCACTCCATCAAATGGGTTGAAGAACATATACTCTAAACTAGTCGATACTCTGGCGATACCAGAATTGGTACTAAGCCACAGGTTTTGAGCATCGTCTTCTAACATGGCATAAACCGTGTGCTGCTTTAACGGTTCACTTAAGGGCTCAAATTGCAGTTGGTTATTAGTGGTTTCGATAACTTTATCGACGCCGCTATGGGTTGCCATTAATAAGTCACCAGCGGCAGTGACAATAAAATCTCGAATACGATTATCACTGAGTGTGCTAGTGTCGGCTGCTTGGCGACTTTTGATAATGAGTTCTTGTGTGTCAGGTTTTAGTCTGACTAAGCCTGCCATTGTGCCGAGCCACAGGCTGTTGTTATGGTAAGTAAGGGACAATATTGGGCGCTTACTGGGGACAAATTCAGTCTGAAAATCAAAATTGTATTGATGAATAACCTCTTCACCTGGCAATACAAAATATAAGCCGTAGTTACTAGCAATCCAAAGTCGGCCGCTATCATCTTGAGCAAATTTACGGATCAGCAGCGAGTCTGAAGCGCTATTATCAGCTAAAGGCACAAATGACAGCTGCTGATCTGGCGTTAATTGTGCCAGCCCGTGATTAGTACCAAACCACAGATTACCGTCTTGGGTTTGGGTGATGGCATGTACAGTTAACGGGTACTCTGCTTCATGTACATTAAGGGCCTGAGCAAATAGGTCGTTGTAGTAATAAAAACTACCTTGCTGCTCATCAAATAGTTTTAAGCCTGCGCTTTCAGTGCCAATCCATAAACGCTGCTGATCATCACGAAAAATCGCCCGGATCATATTGGCCATTTTAGGCTTGCTAGGATGGAGTTCGTAAATATGGTTAAAATACACTTGATTGAGGTTAAGCTTATTAATTCCTGAGTAGCGAGTGCCTAACCATAGGTTACCGTCTTCTGCGAGCATGATGCTTTGTAGATTGTCTTCGCTAATAGATTGGCGACTATTGGGATCGTATTTATGGATGCGGCTGCGCCATGTATCACCAATTAAATCCAATTGAATTAACCCAGCGTTTGCGCCAATGGCCCATATTTGTTTATCACCATTGATGACAAAGTCTTTTATTTGATTGTATTTTTTAGTTTGGTTATTGATCCAAATTGTGGTTTGTTCGCCGCTAATCAGATCGTAGCTGATCAGTCGATTGCTAATCGCTAACCACACTGCGCTTTTATCATGACTGGTTTTTATACTATTGACCCGCAGGTTGGGTGGGATATCTAAGCGGATAATGTTTTTGCTATCAATGGCGTAAGTGCCACTGGCTTGGGTGCCAACAAAAATATATTTGTCATCGATATTGGCGATACTGGTGATATGAGGATCGATAGCATTATTTAAGCTTATTTTTGCTATTTTATTGGTATGCAGTGATAGGGTGAATAAACCTGATTGAGTCCCTATCCACAAACTATTATCAATTAACGTGAGTTTAGTTAGCTTTAAGTCTGTTAACCCTTGGGCACTCCCAAAATGAGTAAACTCACCATTACTGAGGTTTAAACGGCTGAGTCCTTGGGAAAAGGTTGCCACCCATAAGTCACTATCAGATGATTGCAATATATCGGTAATGTAATTGCCGGCAATACTGGTGGGATTATTACTGTCGTTAACAAACACATCAAATTGAATGCCGTTATAACTGTGTAAGCCATCTTGAGTGCCAACCCATAACATGCCTGAGCTATCTTTGAACAGTTTAGTGACAGAGTTTTGATTTAAGTCGTTAGAGGCTTCAAATTGTTCAAACGCTAACAGGTGATTGTCATTAAGTGGGCTAATTGCATAGACGGAAGCTGACATTGAGGTGAAGAGCACCAAAATGCATAAGCATGTTTTCAAGGCTAAGGAAAAACGTAAATTCAATCTGCACCTGTAATAATTATAATGGGTAAAGAATGATGCCAAATTGCACATTGTTAATTAATATCTAATTTATAAACATGCTTACAACAGGGCGTACCGCTAGTTTATTTGTATATGTTGCCAGCGATTTAAAGTTTTTATTGTTGAATTATAACCATATTACGCGAGTAATATAGTTTTTTTCAAATTACATTTAAGTTTGCTGATTTTATGCTTGTTGAGAAACTGTTGTTGGCTTAACTGTTTTGATGAAGCTTGTTGGTTTAAAAACAAAAAACACGCAATTAAGCGTGTTTTTAGGCTGATTTTAAACAGTACTATTTGGGCGTAGATGTGTCATTAAGGTATTTTTTATAAATACCATCTAACTGCTGATCCTTCTCGAACCAAACTTGGTTTAACCAGCGCTGAAATTCAACTCGGGTTTCAGGATTAGAGAAATAATCTTCAGCATCCACTTTAGGTACTGGCATTTGCTCAATTCTGACCACAATTTTTTTAACACGCCCAGACATGACCTCATACAAAGCGCCTTTCTCTGTGTCAGCATCAGGATAAGCTAAGGTCATGTTAAGTAACCCAGTAAATTGCTCGCCCATTGCCGAAAGGGTAAAGGCAATGCCGCCAGCCTTTGGCCTTAACAAATGTTTATAAGGCGACTGTTGGCGCTTGTGTTTATCTGCAGTAAAACGGCTGCCTTCCACATAATTAATAATTGATGTTGGGAAATGCTTAAATTTTTCACATGCCTTGCGGGTGGTTTGTAAATCTTTACCCTTAAGTTTTGGATTCTTCTTGAGCTTAGCAGGGCTAGTTCGGTTCATGAACGGCATATCTAATGCCCAGCAGCCTAAACCCAGAAAGGGCACAAAGATTAGCTCTTTTTTAAGGAAAAACTTCAACATAGGAATATGGTTACGCAAGATATAGGTTTGCGCTGCAATATCAAAGCCACTGACATGGTTACTGATCAACAAATACCAGCCGCGTTCATCCAGGCCTTCAAGCCCCTCAATATCCCACTCTATTTTAGCAATGAGAAATAAAATACCGCCATTACAGCTTGCCCATGCCCACATAAAGCGGTTCATTAAGCGAGTAAGTGCGTTTCTTGCTGCAACTACAGGAACGACCAGCTTAATGACGCCACCAATACTAATGAGGCCTGCCCATAGTGTGGTATTGATGATCAATAAACTGCTACTAATAAAAAAGATGACTGGACCTGGTAAAAAACCTAGCATGTAGCTAAATACCTCTTATTTGTTTTCTTCAGCCATAATGCTGATTTTTTTATCTTTTTCTTGCCAAAGTTGATTTAACTGAGACTGAAAATCAATTTTAAACTGCCTATCATTACTATAGTCACCTTTTAAGGTCGCTGGGATATCAGAGATGTGAATATCGACATAAACCTCAGTTAACTCGCCGCAAATATACTCCCAGTAGCTTGGCACTTTATTAGGGTAGTAAATGGTGACATTAACTAACTTGTTGATGTGTTCACCCATAGCATCTAAAGCAAAGGCCATTCCACCGGCTTTGGGCTTCAGCAAGTGCTGAAAAGGCGAAGCTTGCTTTTGGTGTTTTTGCGGATGAAAACGGGTGCCTTCAACGAAATTCATCACGCTGACAGGCTTATGCTTAAATTTGTTGCACGACTTACGGGTAATCTCAATGTCTTTACCTTTAAGTTTTGGGTTCTTTTTCAATTGTGCTGTCGAATAACGACGCATAAAGGGAAAGTCTAACGCCCACCAAGCAAGCCCTAATATGGGAACAAATATGAGCTCTTGTTTTAAAAAAAACTTTAAAAATGGGATCTTACGATTAAAAACACGCTGAAGTACTAAAATATCGACCCATGACTGGTGGTTAGCTATAACCATGTACCATTCTTTTTCAGAAAACTGATCATCACCGCTTAGTTTTATGGTAACGGGATGAAAAATGGCTTCGATAACACCATTAACACTGATCCACGCACTGGCACAGTTATCTAAAATATAACTGCATATTTTACGAATAACATTAATGGGTAATAGTTTGAAAATACTAAAAATTAGAATGGGTGTAACCCAAACGATCGTATTTATGACATAGCAAATAAATGCTATTGAACCTTTAATTTTTGCTAACAGCGGCATCTAGCTCTCCTGTAAATGGAGGCTTATGTTACTCCGTGATAGCCTTGGGCTCAATCTGTTGGACAATAATATCCAATGTTTTGTTGTTTTATTACACTTAATTCAATATGTAACGACAACAGTGAATCATTTTAGTATTGCTGGCTTAATCTATTCATTAACCTATCCATGGCTCTATAACCCAAAGCCTGAGCAATGTGTCTTCTTTCTGTTGTATTGGATTGTTGTAAATCAGCAATGGTTCTAGAGACCCGTTGGATTCGATGGAAACTTCTCACTGATAGTCCTAATTTTTGAATGCTTTGCTCAAGAAACTCTAAATCACTTTGGCTCATGGCTAAATGTTGCTTTAGCAGTGCTGGTGATAATTCACAATTAATGACTCCGGCGCGGCTAAGTTGTTTTTCCCGCGCTAGCTGCACTCGCTTAGCAATGGATTGGCTACTTTCGCCTATTTCTTGGGTTTGCGTTAAGGTGCCTGCAGGCAGTTTAGGGACTTCTATCGTGAGATCGAATCTATCTAAAAATGGCCCTGATAAACGGGATAAGTAACGTTGAATTTGGTCAGGCGTTGCGCGAGAGTTTTCAACATCACCGCAAGGGCTAGGGTTCATCGCCGCGATGAGTTGAAAGCGACTAGAAAAGGTTACTTTGGCGGCAGCCCGCGAGATAACCACTTCACCAGACTCCATTGGCTCACGCAGGCAATCTAATACTTTGCGAGGGAATTCCGCAATTTCATCAAGAAATAAAATGCCTCTATGGGCTAAGGATATTTCCCCTGGTTTTGGCACGCTGCCTCCGCCCACTAAGGATATTGATGAACACGTATGATGTGGCGCTCGAAAAGGCCGCTCTAAAAAGGCTTGGGGTTTAATATTAAGTCCTGCAACCGAATGAATCGCAGCAACATCAATGGCCTCTTCATAGGTAAGCTTGGGCAGTAGCGGGATTATCCGATTGGCCAGCATACTTTTACCTGTACCGGGCGGACCAATAAATAGGGTGTTGTGACCACCTGCCGCTGCGATTTCCAGCCCTTGCTTAGCTTGGTATTGACCAATCACTTCGCTGAGGCAGAGTGCGTTTTCTGCTAAAGGTTCTTCAAACCATTCCAATTGCTGATCAACCAGTGGTAATTTTGCTTGGCCGTGCATAAAGGCTGCGAGGTTTTGCAAGTGAGCGACTAAGTGGGTTTGCGGGTAACCCACTAACTCTGCTTCATGGCGGTTATCTAAAGGGATGAATAATTCATGCTGTTGATTTTTAGCGGCAATAATAGCGGGCAGAATACCAATGCAGGGCCTTACTTGTCCTGACAAGGCTAGCTCACCAATAAACTCACATTGGGCTAACTGGGTATTAGGAATTTGCCCCGAGGCGGCCAAAATACCAATGGCGATAGGCAAATCATAACGGCCACCTTGCTTGGGTAAATCAGCCGGAGCAAGATTTACCGTTATTCGCTGCATGGGGAATTCAAAACCAGCGTTTATTAAGGCACTACGAACTCGCTCTCTGGCTTCTTTTACTGAGGTTTCAGGTAACCCCACTAAATTAAACGCAGGCAAACCATTACTAAGATGTACTTCGACAGTGACTTTAGGCGCTTCTACGCCGCAACAAGCGCGGGTGTTTACACAGGCAATAGCCATTAACAAATCCTTTTGTTTTGTGTGCTGGAATTTAGTAACTATTTAGTTAGTTTTTAAGCTTTCTAAGTGTAGCAGCTAAAATCAACAGTGCGATTTTAGCTGCTGTTGATATTTGAGAGGCTTAAATAACTTCAAGAAAGGCTTTTAAAATAGGTTCTTGAGTGCGTTTTTCTTTGCAGCAACAACCTAATTGAAAGGGGGCGATATCTTGTGGTGATTCAAGCCGCTGTAAGCGTTCTCGCACTGGGCTATTTTCGACTACCACATCAGGACTAATACTGACGCCACAGCCCAAGGCCACCATCGAGGTTATTGCCTCTTGCCCCGAGACTTGCGCATAAATATTGGGCTTGAAGCCCATGGCTTTAAACCAATTATCAGCGCGGCGTCTGCCAGGCCCATGGTCGGGGACAATAAAAGGCAGCTGCGCCCAGTCTATGGGTTGTTGCTTAATCATGCTTTGGGCTTGGCATTTTATGGTGGGCGCATATAGATGCAGCGGCACTTGGCCGATTTCTTCAAAATGTAGGCTTGCTGGCAATGAGTCTGGTAAGGCGATAATGGCAACATCGGCGCGATTATGTTGGATCTCTGCTACTGCATTGGCCGCATCCCCCGTGTTCAAGGTAATTTCCACATGAGGGTGCTCACGTCTAAAGCGGTCAAGCAATGCAGGTAGGTGACTGTATGCGGCAGTGACTGAGCAATATAAGTTGATACGACCGTGAAGTAAGGGCTGCTCGGGGTCAATGCGGCTTTTCAAACTTAACCACTCAGCTAAGGTGTGTTCGGCAAATTGCTTAAATTCATTGCCCGCATGGGTAATGCTGACACTGCGATTGTCCCGCTCAAACAATTTACAACCCACTTCTTCTTCAAGGCGCTGCAATGCGCGGCTTAATGTTGACGGGCTCACATGGGTTTGCTGGGCTGTTTTGCCAAAATGCAGGCTGTCGCATAAGTGTAAATACAGTTTTAATGCACGAATATCCATGTTGTAGCCTTAATAAAATCAGTGTCTTGAAATCAATTTGTTCAGATATGCGGGATATATCAATAACGTTGCAAAAAGTGAAACGTAGTGTGCCGAATATATCATTTTGAGCAATCATGAGCTTACGCTATAGTGATCTCAATCACAACTTCTGGATAGTTTGGCTGCCAGAATGGAGTGTCTCAAATTTCTGAATTAAAGGTGGTATCTCAGATGGCTAACTATTTTAACTCTCTGAATTTACGTCAACAATTAGCTCAATTAGCACAATGCCGCTTTATGGATCGTACTGAGTTTAGCGACGGTTGTAGTTTTATTAAAGATTGGAATATCGTGATCTTAGGTTGTGGGGCACAAGGCCTAAACCAAGGTCTGAATATGCGTGACTCAGGCTTGAATATCTCTTTTGCATTACGTCCGCAAGCGATTGCTGAGAAACGTGCATCATGGAAGCAAGCAACTGATAACGGTTTTAAAGTAGGCACTTTCGAAGAGCTTGTTCCTGCTGCAGATTTAGTGCTTAACCTAACACCTGATAAACAGCATTCAAATGTTGTTAATGCAGTAATGCCATTGATGAAAGAAGGTGCCACATTATCTTACTCTCACGGTTTTAATATCGTTGAAGAAGGTATGCAGATTCGTTCTGATATCACTGTTGTTATGGTTGCGCCTAAGTGTCCAGGTACTGAAGTACGTGAAGAATACAAACGCGGTTTTGGTGTCCCAACACTGATTGCGGTTCACCCTGAAAATGACCCGAAAGGTGATGGCCTTGCCATTGCTAAAGCTTATGCAAGTGCAACTGGTGGCGACCGAGCGGGTGTTTTATTGTCATCATTCATTGCAGAAGTTAAGTCTGACTTAATGGGCGAGCAAACAATCCTTTGTGGCATGTTGCAAACCGGCGCCATTCTTGGTTATGAAAAAATGGTCGCTGATGGTGTTGAGCCAGGTTATGCAAGTAAGTTAATTCAGCAAGGATGGGAAACTGTCACTGAAGCACTTAAGCATGGCGGCATCACTAACATGATGGATCGTTTATCAAACCCTGCCAAAGTGAAGGCGTTTGAAGTTGCTGAAGAGTTGAAAGAAATTCTTCAACCATTATTTGAAAAGCACATGGATGACATTATTAGTGGTGAGTTCTCTCGCACTATGATGGCAGATTGGGCCAATGACGATGCAAACTTACTTCGCTGGAGAGCAGAAACCAACGAAACAGCATTCGAAAATTCACCAGTATCCGATGAACACATCGATGAGCAAACGTATTTTGACCAAGGTATCTTCTTAGTTGCCATGATCAAAGCCGGTGTAGAGCTAGCGTTCGATACCATGGTTGCAGCAGGTATTATTGAAGAGTCAGCTTATTACGAATCACTACATGAAACGCCATTGATTGCTAACACCATTGCACGCAAACGTTTATATGAAATGAACGTAGTTATTTCAGATACTGCTGAATACGGTTGTTACTTGTTTAACCATGCAGCAGTGCCGCTATTACGTGACTACGTAAAAGCAATGTCACCAGAGTTATTAGGTGCTGGTTTAGCTGCGGGTTCAAATAGCGTTGATAACAAGCGCTTAATTGAAGTGAATGAAGCGATTCGTCATACCGATGTTGAGTTTATCGGTGCAGAATTACGCGGTTACATGACTGATATGAAAGGTATTGTTGAAGCTAACTAATTTTTGTTGATTGTGTTGTGAAGTACCTGTTCAGCTACGTTTTCGGGCAGGCATCAAACTTTTGTAAAGTTAAAACTTGCATAAAGTAGAAACAATCAATCAAAAGCTTAGGGTGGTTATCACGGATTTGTGTTGACCATCATAGCTTTAGATTTTGTTGTTGTTTGCATTGTCTCGGCAGGGAAGCTGAATTTTTTTTGACAACACAATTTTATGTTGTGTTTATAAATCGCTTTATGGTACTCCTATAAAGGATGAATTATAAACAGTCTGGCAAAGTGCGAGACCTTATAGCAACATTAACAAATATTTTTTAAGACATTTTTAGGATTCAGTCATTTATGTTTAACCAAGCTGCCCAGCTCATTATTGTGATTATTACCGTCGTGATTATTAAATCACCGCGGGGGTGGAGTTTGGCAAAAAGACTGAGTTAGAAAGTCAACATTTGCAAAAACCCCCGCTCCGAAAGGAACGGGGGTTTTTTAGTTTTAGGGCTGCAAATACTGGGCACATTAACAATACAGAGCGTGAGAGATGCATATGGAATCAGGGCAAAAAATGAGAGGCGCGGACGCAGTCATTAAAGTATTGGCCGCACATGGTGCAACCACAGTATTTGGTTACCCAGGTGGCGCTATTATGCCAATTTATGATGCTCTGTATGGTAGCCCTGTTACCCACCTGCTGAGTCGCCATGAGCAAGGCGCTGCATTTGCCGCTGTGGGTTATGCTAGAGCCAGCGGTAAAACGGGAGTCTGTTTTGCCACATCAGGCCCAGGTGCGACTAATTTAATCACCTCGCTTGCTGATGCATTACTGGATTCTGTGCCTTTGGTGGCGATTACAGGCCAAGTGTCAACGGCAGTGATTGGCACCGATGCTTTTCAAGAAATTGATGTTCTTGGTATGTCATTATCGTGCACCAAACACAGCTTTATGGTGACGGATATCAATGAGCTTATCCCGACGCTTTATAAAGCCTTTGAAATTGCCGCATCTGGCAGACCCGGCCCTGTGTTAGTTGATATTCCCAAAGATATCCAAATAGCTGAGCTTGAATACAAAACTCCAATACTCAGCTTTACTGAAGAACCCGCAGCTGAGCTAAGCGCGATAGATGCTGCTAAAGCTTTAATACAACAAGCTAAAAAGCCTATTTTGTATGTTGGCGGCGGGGTAGGTATGGCGGGCGCAGTTGATCATTTGCGTCAATTTATCAATGAAACGGGTATGCCTTCAGTGGCGACCTTAAAAGGTCTTGGCAGTATTGAACATGGCTGCAAAGGTTACTTAGGTATGCTCGGTATGCATGGTGGTAAAGCGGCAAACTTAGCCGTGCAAGCCTGTGATTTATTGATTGTCGTTGGCGCAAGATTTGATGATCGGGTCACCGGGCGATTAGCCACCTTTGCTCAAGATGCCAAAGTGCTGCACCTTGATATCGATATCGCAGAAATCAATAAGCTCCGCCAAGCTGATGTATCTATTTCAGCAGATTTAAGACAGGTGTTACCCGCGTTATCAATGCCGCTTTCATTAGCGCCATGGCAGCAAGAAATTGAAGATTTATATCAGCAACACCAATGGGATTATCAACATCCGGGTGAATTGATTTATGCCCCAGCAATGTTACGCCGTCTAGCAAACAAATTACCAGAAGACAGTGTTGTCAGCTGCGATGTGGGCCAACACCAAATGTGGGTGGCACAGCATATGTGGTTTCGCCGCCCTGAAGATCATTTATCCAGTGCAGGTCTTGGCACTATGGGCTTTGGTTTACCCGCGGCTATTGGCGCGCAAGTGGCGCGTCCAAATGCCACAGTGGTGACGGTATCTGGTGATGGTTCATTTATGATGAACGTTCAAGAGCTCACCACAATTAAGCGCCGCAAATTGCCGGTAAAAATATTACTGATTGATAATCAAAAATTGGGCATGGTTAAGCAGTGGCAACAACTGTTTTTTGAACAACGTTATAGCGAAACCGATTTATCAGATAACCCAGACTTTGTGTTAATGGCGTCGGCTTTTGATATTCCTGGCAGAACTATTCATCACGCCGATCAAGTCGAAGCCGCACTCGATGAAATGTTAAATACCCCAGGACCTTTCATGCTACACGTAGCCATTGATGATGCGTTTAACGTGTGGCCATTGGTTCCGCCAGGGGCATGTAATAGCGACATGATGGATCAAATGGAGAAGCAAACATGATGCATTCAGTTGAATTAACCTTACACAACCAACCGGAAGTAATGGAGCGAGTGCTGAGAGTGACTCGTCATCGGGGCTTTAGCATTATCCATATGAATATGCAGCTCAACGAGGCAGGTAGCGTCACACTGCATTTTGATGTCAAAAGTGAGCGAGTGATTGAATTGCTTACCCATCAATTAAATAAACTCATTGATGTCATCGATTGCCAAGCAGTGACTGTGCCTGCCGCTATCGATGTTAATACACCAATATTCGCAGCAGCTAGTCAAAAGACGACCGCGCAAGCATAAACAATTTCATCGATATAGATTAAGGGACAGACTATGGCAGCGACACAATCAGAACTTATATGGTTTAACGGTGAAATTATGCCTTGGCAAGATGCTAAGGTACACGTGATGACACATGCAATGCATTATGGCTCTTCAGTATTTGAAGGTATTCGCATTTATGATACTCATCTAGGCCCAGCAGGGTTTAGGCTAACCGACCACGTGCAGCGTTTATTTGATTCCGCCAAAATTTATCGAATGAATGTGCCTTTTAGCTTTGATCAAGTCATGCAAGCTTGCAGTGATTCTGTGCTAAAAAATAACTTACCCAGCGCTTATATTCGTCCATTAATATTTATGGGTGATGTAGGGATGGGGATCACCCCGCCAATTGACGCACAATGTGATATGGTCGTAGCGGCTTTTTCGTGGGGCGCCTACCTTGGCGAAGAGAGCATGGATGCCGGCGTTGATGTCGCAGTGACATCATGGCAGCGCCTAGCACCTAATACCATACCGACAGGGGCAAAGGCCGGCGGTAATTATTTATCATCACAGCTCATTTCTACAGAAGCAAAGCGTAACGGTTTTGATGAAGGTATCGCATTAGATACTAACGGTTTAGTTAGCGAGGGCGCTGGGGCCAATTTGTTTATTGTCAAAAATGGCAAAATATATACCCCGCCTGCAACCGCAGCCATCTTAAAAGGCATTACCCGTGACACGATTATGGTGTTAGCCAAAGAGCTTGGATACGAAGTGATTGAAGAAGCCATGGCGCGGGAATTTTTATATGTTGCTGACGAAATTTTCATGACCGGCACCGCCGCAGAAATAGTGCCAGTAAGAAGCGTTGACCGTATTGAGGTTGGCGCAGGCAAACGTGGCCCAGTGACACAACAAATACAACAAAGTTTCTTTGGTTTATTTAACGGAGAGACAGAAGATAAGTGGGGCTGGCTAGAGCCGCTAACTCAATAGCCTTGAGCTTAATAAGCAGCCTTGAGCTAAATCAAGAGTTATGAGCTAAATAAACAGCTTCAATCCATTTAAAATAATTATAAATTAAACGACTATTACAATTTGAATCAGTTTACTTTCAATGGTTACCGCATCATGTAAATGACTCAAATAAAATGGTTAAAGCAGTATTACAAGGAAAGGATAAGACAATGCCTAAACTACGCTCAGCAACCAGTACCGAAGGTCGTAACATGGCTGGCGCACGTGCCCTTTGGCGTGCAACAGGTGTAAAAGAAACTGACTTTGGTAAGCCAATTATTGCCATCTCGAACTCGTTTACTCAGTTCGTACCAGGCCATGTGCATTTAAAAGATATGGGCCAATTGGTTGCTGGCGCAATTGAAGAAGCAGGTGGTATTGCCAAAGAATTTAACACCATCGCCGTCGATGATGGTATCGCCATGGGTCATGGCGGCATGCTTTATAGCTTGCCATCACGTGAGCTGATTGCTGACAGCGTTGAATACATGGTTAATGCCCATTGTGCAGACGCGCTAGTGTGTATTTCTAACTGCGATAAAATTACTCCCGGCATGTTGATGGCAGCGCTAAGGCTCAATATCCCAGTGATATTTGTCTCTGGCGGGCCAATGGAAGCGGGCAAAACCAAGCTTTCAGATAAGATTATCAAACTTGACTTAGTCGATGCCATGGTAGCTGGCGCTGATACCAATGTCAGTGATGAAGACAGTAAGCAGATTGAACGTAGTGCATGCCCAACATGTGGTTCTTGTTCAGGAATGTTTACCGCCAACTCTATGAACTGCTTAACAGAAGCTTTAGGTTTATCACTACCTGGTAATGGCTCGTTATTAGCGACTCATGCTGCGCGTCGTAACTTATTTTTAGAAGCAGGTACGCGCATCATGGATCTCGCCACCCGCTATTATCGTGATGACGATGCCAGTGTTTTGCCGCGCAATATTGCCTCTTTTAAAGCCTTTGAAAATGCCATGGCGCTAGATATTGCCATGGGTGGTTCATCAAATACCGTATTGCATCTTATTGCTGCAGCACAAGAAGGTGAAGTGGACTTCACTATGGCTGATATCGATAGAATGTCGCGTATGGTGCCGCACCTTTGTAAAGTCGCGCCTTCAACGCCAAAGTACCATATGGAAGATGTTCATCGTGCTGGTGGGGTGATGGGTATTCTAGGTGAGCTAGATAGAGCTGGCTTACTGCATAGTGACGTTCCCCATGTGGCAGCGGATAATGGCGGCAATTTAAAATCAGTATTGGCTAAATATGATATTGCCCAAACACAAGATGCCGCTGTACGACGCTTTTATAGTGCAGGACCTGCAGGCATTCCAACACAAACTGCCTTTAGCCAAGATTGCTATTGGGACAGTGTCGATGATGATCGCCAACAAGGCTGTATTCGTACCCGTGAAAATGCCTTTAGCCAAGAAGGCGGCCTAGCGGTACTTTCAGGCAATGTGGCTGAAAATGGCTGTATTGTCAAAACGGCCGGTGTTGATGAGGAAAACCTGACCTTTGTGGGTACAGCGCGCATTTATGAAAGCCAAGATGATGCCGTAGCAGGTATTTTAGGTGGTGAAGTGGTTGCTGGTGAAGTGGTGGTTATTCGCTACGAAGGCCCTAAAGGCGGCCCTGGTATGCAAGAAATGCTTTATCCAACGACGTACCTTAAATCTCGCGGTTTAGGTAAGGCATGTGCATTGATTACTGATGGTCGTTTCTCTGGTGGTACCTCAGGATTATCAATCGGTCATATTTCACCAGAAGCTGCTGCTGGTGGCACCGTTGCACTGGTTGAAAATGGCGATACCATTGAAATCGATATTCCTTCACGTTCAATCAAATTAGCCGTTGCAGATAGTGAACTTGAGCGTCGCCGCGCTGCTATGGAAGCAAAGGGGCCACTTGCATGGAAGCCAGTATCTCGTGAGCGTTACGTATCTTTGGCACTTAAAGCTTATGCATTATTAGCCACCAGTGCCGATAAAGGTGCTGTGCGCGATCGCAGTAAATTAGAAGGTTAATCCATGCAATCCTTGGCATCAGCAACGCAACTGGAGTTAACGCCCATGCCCTTAGCTCAGCAATATTTACAGAAGATCCTATTGTCGTCTGTGTATGACGTCGCCAAAGTAACGCCGCTATCGAGCATGAAAAAGCTATCGGCACGCTTTGGCTGTGACGTGTATTTAAAACGTGAAGATATGCAGCCAGTGCATTCTTTTAAGTTGCGTGGTGCCTATAATCGTATTGCGCAGCTAACCCCTGAGCAAGCTGCTGCAGGTGTGGTATGCGCCTCTGCAGGTAATCACGCCCAAGGGGTGGCAATGTCGGCGGCAAGCGTTGGCATTAGTGCGGTGATTGTGATGCCGACGACAACCCCCGAAATTAAAATCGATGCGGTAAAGCGCTTAGGTGGCAATGTGCTGCTCCACGGTCAGGCATTTGATCAAGCCAATGATTACGCCAAAGCCTTATCTGAAACCGAAGGCCGAGTGTATATTGCCCCTTTTGATGATGAAGCGGTGATCGCAGGTCAAGGCACCATAGCTCAAGAAATGCTGCAACAGCAGCGTGATATTGATGTGGTGTTTGTGCCTGTAGGCGGCGGTGGTTTAATTGCAGGCATTGCGGCTTATTATAAAGCGGTTATGCCACAGGTTAAAATTATTGGCGTAGAGCCTGAAGATGCAGCTTGTTTAAAAGCGGCATTAGCTGCGGGCGAGCCAGTAACACTAAGTCAAGTGGGTTTATTTGCTGATGGCGTCGCGGTTAAGCGTATCGGTGAAGAGCCATTTAGAGTCGCCAAAGACTATGTTGACCATGTCATTACCGTTACCTCAGACGAAATCTGCGCCGCAGTAAAAGACATTTTTGAAGACACCCGCGCCATTGCTGAACCTGCTGGGGCGTTATCAACCGCGGGGATGAAAAAGTATCTACAGCATGTGGCCAATGACGCCGATAAGCCGTTAAAAGTGGCTTCGATTTTGTCTGGTGCTAATGTCAATTTTCATAGCTTGCGTTATGTCTCTGAGCGCTGCGAGCTAGGCGAGCAAAAAGAAGCTATTTTAGCGGTTAAAGTCCCTGAGCGTCCGGGGATATTTTTACGCTTTTGTGAGCTGTTAGAGAAACGCGCCATGACTGAGTTTAATTATCGTTTCTCCAGCCGTGATAAAGCGGTGGTGTTTGCAGGTATTCGCCTGTCAAATGGCCAAGCTGAGCTTGATGATATTATCGCAAATCTAGAAAGCGATGGCTTTGAAGTACAAGATTTGTCCCATGATGAAACCGCCAAGCTACATGTGCGTTATATGGTCGGTGGTCACCCGCCTGAGCCATTGGATGAACGCTTATTCAGCTTTGAGTTTCCTGAGCATCCTGGGGCGTTATTTAAGTTTTTAACTACCCTGCAAAGCCAATGGAATATCAGTCTATTCCATTATCGTAACCACGGCGCCGCTTACGGTCGTGTGTTAGCAGGTTTTGAAGTGCCCGCCAGTGACGGCGAAGCGTTTCAGCAATTTTTAACTGAGCTTGGTTTTGTTTATCAAGAAGAAACCCAAAGTCCAGCCTATCAGCTGTTTTTAAATACAGCTCAATAATAGCAGTCCGAGCATTTTCAGCCGAGTGCTAGCATATAGCAGAGCATGACAATAAATTTCATGCAGATAGCGATTTTGTGGTTATCTGTGTGTTATTGTCACAGCAGCCTGTTAACGGCGGCCACAAACGAAATTATATTCGGTGGCATAAAAACAATTAAAAAATGTAGGTTTCATTGAGCTATTACTAACTAGACCTCGAGCCAAGGAGACTTTGATGTTATCTGTTTCGTCGAATGCTGTTTCAAAAATTAGTGCCTTTAACCCACCTCGCCGCATCCTTATGGGGCCAGGGCCTTCAGATGTCTATCCTGAAGTTCTTGCTGCGCAAGCAAAACCCACCATTGGTCATTTAGACCCTTTATTCGTCGCCATGATGGATGAGCTAAAAGCGCTTATTCAATATGCATTTCAAACTGAAAATGAAATGACCCTAGCTGTGTCTGCGCCCGGTAGCGCTGGTATGGAAACCTGTTTTGTAAACCTGGTTGAGCCAGGTGAAAAAGTCATCGTCTGTCGTAACGGGGTGTTTGGCGAGCGTATGCGCCAGAATGTTGAGCGCGTTGGCGCGACTGCGATTGTGGTTGATAACGAATGGGGCGAACCTGTTTCAGTATCAGCGGTAGAAGCAGCGCTGCAAGCCAACCCTGATGCCAAATTCTTAGCCTTTGTCCATGCTGAAACCTCTACTGGCGCAGTATCTGATGCTAAAAGCTTATGCGCATTAGCGCAGCAACATGATTGCTTAAGCATTGTCGATGCGGTGACATCACTGGGCGGCGTTGAGTTACGAGTGGATGATTGGGGCATTGATGCCATCTATTCAGGTAGCCAAAAGTGTTTATCATGCGTGCCTGGGATTTCGCCAGTGTCTTTTTCAGCCAAAGCGGTTGAGAAATTAAAGCAACGTAAAACACCTGTTCAAAGTTGGTTCCTCGATCAAACCTTGGTAATGGGTTATTGGGGTAGTAAAGATAGTGGCGCAAAACGCAGCTATCATCATACCGCGCCTGTAAATGCCCTTTATGCACTGCATGAGTCATTACGTATTTTGGCCAATGAAGGCTTAGAAAACGCATGGCAACGTCATGCTGATATGCATCAGTTACTGCGCGCTGGCCTTGAAAAACTAGGGCTTACTTTTGTTGTTGATGAAGCGTGCCGTTTACCACAACTCAATGCGGTGTTTATCCCTGAAGGTGTTGATGACGCTGCAGTGCGTAAACAGTTGCTGGAAAACTATAATTTAGAAATCGGTGCGGGCCTTGGGGCATTAGCGGGTAAAGCCTGGCGCATTGGTTTGATGGGCTACGGCGCTAGACGCGAAAATGTTGCCTTGTGTTTACGTGCTTTAGAAGAAGCGCTGAACTAAGCAGGCTGATGTAAATGTTATATAAAAATGGCATCCAATTGGATGCCATTTTTATTGCTTTTTAGCCATGGTGATGGCTGAAAATACCAGCGATTTTCTACTCAGCTGAGAACTTTTTCTCTAATTCATCCACTTGGGCTTGCAGTGCTTCAAGCTTTTCACGGGTTTTTAATAACACGTGTTGCTGAACTTCAAACTCTTCGCGAGAGACCACATCTAATTTCATTAATTGGTTTTGTAGAATTTGCTTTGAACGTTCTTCAAATTCACCGGCAAATTGCTTTACGCCACTAGGAAGATTATCACTCAGTTGCTTGGCAACTTCTTCAAGTTTTTTAGGATTAATCATTATCAATTCCATATTAAAATTAGCTGTTTGTTAGCTCGATTGTACCTGAGGCGGAGGCGTTTTCCAAAGCAATCACCATTGTTTGCTGCTTCATTTGTCACTTTTAGTATTACGATCGAAAATACCATAACGATCGATATTTTTAATTGCAGCTTGGCGGTTTCTGGTATGATCACGATCCTTTTATTTTCGTTATTGGTGATCTAGTTAGCATGAAGTTAAATCCTGGGCAAAATGATGCCGTTCACTATGTTTCTGGACCTTGCTTGGTTTTAGCGGGGGCGGGTAGTGGTAAAACTCGGGTAATTATTAACAAAATTGCATACTTAGTTGAAAAGTGTGGCTACAAGGCGCGCAATATTGCTGCCGTGACCTTTACCAATAAAGCCGCCCGTGAGATGAAAGAGCGTGTCTCGCAGTCAATGGGGCGTAAAGAAGCTCGCGGTTTGTGGATTTCAACCTTCCATACCTTAGGCTTAGAAATTCTTAAACGTGAATATAAAGTGGTGGGCTTAAAAGCTGGCTTCTCACTGTTTGATGACCAAGACACCTTTGCATTATTAAAAGAGCTCACAGAAGATGAGCTTGAAGAAGATAAAGACCTCATCAAAGCGCTTGCTAGCGCCATTTCAAACTGGAAAGGTGATTTAGTCGTACCTGATCAAGCGCTCAAACGTGGCGGTGACGAACAAACTCAATTATTTGCCAAGCTTTATCAGCGCTATGCCCAGCAAATGAAAGCCTACAATGCGCTGGATTTTGACGATCTGATTTTATTGCCGACGTTATTGTTGCGTCATAATGAAGAAGTAAGAACCCGCTGGCAGACCCGTATTCAATACTTGCTGGTGGATGAGTATCAAGATACTAATACTAGCCAATATGAGCTGGTGAAGCTGTTAGTTGGCGAGCGTGCGCGATTTACCGTGGTAGGTGATGACGATCAATCGATTTATTCATGGCGTGGTGCTAAACCGCAAAATTTGGTGTTACTAGGGAAAGATTTTCCGCAACTGCGCTTGATTAAGCTAGAGCAAAATTATCGCTCTAGCCAACGTATTTTACGTGCGGCCAATATCTTAATTGCTAATAACCCCCATGTGTATGAAAAAACCTTATTCAGTGAGCTAGCCTATGGTGAGCCGCTTAGGGTGCTATTTGCTGCCAATGAAGAGCAAGAAGCAGAGCGGGTGGTAGCGGAGATTATTCGTCACAAATTCGTTGGCCGTACTCAGTTTGGTGATTATGCCATCTTGTATCGGGGTAACCATCAATCGCGGTTATTAGAACGTGCATTAATGACTAACCGCATTCCTTATAAGCTTTCAGGTGGCACTTCGTTTTTTGCACGCGCAGAAATTAAAGACATTATGGCTTACCTGCGCTTGGTGGTGAATCCAGATGATGATAATGCCTTCCTAAGGGTTGTTAACCTTCCTAAACGTGGTATTGGCCCTGCAACACTGGAGCGTTTAGGCAGTTATGCCAATGAAAAGCACATCTCGTTATTTGAAGCGATTTTTCAAGCTGAGCTAAACCATCATCTGTCGCCAGCGGCAATGGGGTCGTTATATCAGTTTGGTAAATTCATAGTCGATACCGGCGAAGTGGCTAGCCGCGGTGAACCGGTAGACGCCATTAAGCAGCTTATTCGTAAAATTAACTACGAAGATTATTTGTATGAAACCAGCACCAGCGCTAAAGCAGCTGAAATGCGGATGAAGAATATTTCAGAGCTGTATAAATGGGTGACTCAAATGCTTGAAGGTGATGATTTGGACGAACCAATGACCTTACCTGAAGTCGTTACCCGTTTGACCTTGCGTGACATGATGGAACGTAACCAAGAGGATGAAGGCGGCGATCAAGTACAGCTGATGACCCTACATGCATCGAAAGGCCTCGAATACCCTTATGTGTTTATGGTGGGCACCGAAGAGCGCATCTTGCCGCATCAGTCGAGTATTGATGAAGACAATGTCGATGAAGAGCGCCGACTCGCTTATGTGGGGATCACCCGAGCACAGAAAGAGTTATGGTTTACTATGTGTCGAGAACGGCGCCAGTTTGGTGAAACCATGCGCTGTGAGCCAAGCCGTTTTTTGATGGAACTGCCTCAAGATGACTTGATTTGGGAAAACCGTAAACCAAAGCAAACTGAGCAAGAAAGGCTGCAAACCGGTAAAAGCAATATTGCTAACTTGCGAGATATGTTTAAGAAGTAAGCTTAGCTAACTGACACTCCGCTCCTTGTTGGGTGTCAGCTATTTTCTCTAACTGCGTTTTTATACAGATGTCGTTAGCAGAGAATAAGCGCCCTTGACCTTGGTAGTACCCCAGCTGTCGTAACGCTGTGAGTTGTTCGTCAGTATTAACTCCATCAGCAAACATTTCAAACCCTAAGGTCGATGCAATGAGGCAATATGCTTTAGCCAATTGCAATTGTTTGCTATTCAGTAAATGTTGGCTTGCATCAGCATCCAGTTTAAGGGCTTTTATTGGCAAAAAGCTGAGGCTGCTTAACGAGCTATAACCTGTGCCATAACCATTAATGCCGATATTAACCTCAAGCTCAGTTAAAGTATCAAAGGCCGTGATATGGTTTTTTCGGTCTTTAACGAAGGCTTTTTCATGGAAAAATACCCATAAATGGCTTGGACTGATTTGGCTATTTTTGATGGTGTTTTTTAAGCTTCGTAAGTCGTATTTCAACTTAATATGCTTGCTTGATAGTGACATGTGAATTTGTGGCGCGTGGCCCAGGGTGTCAGTTAACGCCTTATAGCCACTATCGATATATTTAAATATATAGTCATCAAAAATGGTGATAGTTTGGGTTTTACTCGCCAATGACTGCAGTTGTTGGTGACTGATACTACCATGTGTAGCGTGTTGCCAAGAGGCTATGGGCTCATAAGCCAAAATGCTCAGACCATCAAAATCGACCACGGGGATTAAATTAACATTTATATGGTGATTTTCTAATGCCTGCTGGAAGTCCTGCTCTAATTCCACTCTTTGATTAAAGTGTTGCTCAATGTGCTGATCAAACACCACATAACAACCTTTACCTTTGGCTTTTGCCTGATACATAGCAGTGTCAGCATGACGTAAAATAGACTCGCTGTCATAGGAGGTGTTCTTTGCGCTATAAGCCACGCCAATACTAGCGCCGGAGATTACCTGTTGGCTGGTTAATGTAAACGGCTGAGCGATGGCTTTAAGTATGCGTTCACTGACATCTTCAGCATCTTGTTTACGATGAATTGAGTCTAGCAGTATCACAAATTCATCACCGCCTAAACGTGCAAGGGTATCGTTATCACGGATACACGCTTTTAATCTTTTTGAGGTTTCAATTAAAAATCGATCCCCTTCTAAATGACCTAAAGTATCGTTAATTTGTTTAAAGCCATCTAAGTCGATAAACAATAATGCACATTGTTCATTTTTATTACGCCTAAGATGTTTAATGGTTTGGGATAAGCGCTCCATAAAGAAGCTACGATTGGGTAAGCCGGTTAAATTATCATGTTTGGCATCAAAGACTAATTGGGCTTCGATCTTTTTACGCTGCATAATTTGTCGCTGCAAATTGTCATTCATTTCAGCGATAGCATGGGTGCGCTTTTGGACTTTGTCTTCTAATAATTCATGACTTCTTTTTAGCTGCTCTGCGGCTAATTTCTTTTCTATGGCATTGGCAATGTGTTGTGACACAAAGGTCAGTAACTCAAGATCTTTAACCGCAAAAGAGTCGTTATTGCTTAAGCTGTATATCGTTAACCCACCGGTGACTTCACCGTGGATGAATAATGGAATACCAATCCATTGCACCATTGCGTGAGTGTGGTTTAAGTCTGGATTATGGCCGTAGATGTCACCGGCTTTAATTAATGCTTGAATATCTTGCTGGCGCAGCAGTAGCGGCTTTTTATGCTTAAGAATATATTCTGTTAGCCCATCTTGCATTGGACGAGGCTTAGGCGGCTCTGAAGCCATCTTAGAGACATAAAAGGGGAAAGAAAGCGTATTGCTTGCTTTATTAACTAAAGAGATAAAACAATTTTCTGCAGGAATAAGTTGGCTGATGATTTTGTGGATCTGTGGATAGAATACAGATTGGCTAACATCAGAGGTCGACAGATCTGCAATTTGAAACAGTGCTGATTGCAACTTTTCAGCTTTTACGCGCTCTTGTACCTCTTGTTTTACTTTTTCGTAGGCATCACTGAGCTCTTTAGTTCGCTGCACAATGGCAATTTCGAGCTCTTCATTATGACGCAAACGTTCCATTACCCCAGAGATATGGTGGCAAATAAAGCCCATTAATTCTAATTCTAATTCACCATATATGATGTCATCACTGTAGCTTTGAACAACTAATACGCCAGTGACCTTATCATTATGCTTAATTGGTACCCCTAACCATTGCAGGCAGGCTGAACCTAAGTCATCTATTTCGCCTGCTTTTACCAGTGACTCAAAACCTTGAACATCACACAATAATGGCTCGCCAGTTCTCAGTACGTAGCCAGTAATCCCCCGTTTGAGCAGCGCTGATATTTCTTCATCGGGATAAAGCTCACTTGGATGGGGATCTTTTTCATCGGCAAAAAAAGGCAAGCTAATAATACTGCTGTCGGTATCGAGTTCAGCAATAAAGAAGTTGTCAGCGTGGATAAGTTTTTGCAGGTGAGAGTGAACGCCATGATAAAAAGCATCAAGGGAGATGGCGTTAGTGGCAATGTTGGAAATTTCCAGTAATGCATTTTGGATTACTTCAGCACGTTTGTATTTGCTTAGCAAACGCCTTAGTCGTGACACTCTTCTTTTGAGGTGCTCAACATTATCTGAACTAAATATGGGGAAGGTTCCCTTTTCCATAGCACGCCCTTAATTCCTTTAAGACTTTTTACTGACGTTTCAGTATATGAAACTTAACCAATAATGTGAACCAACATGAGTTTATAATTAAAAATGCTCAAAAATATCCCAATTCAGTCAAAACATGAGCAAACAGAAAAAAAATTAAAAACAAAGGTAGACGTGAAGCTGATTTATCCCTATTATGTGCGTCGCTAACCAAGGCGAGCGCCCATAGCTCAGCTGGATAGAGCGTACCCCTCCGGAGGGTAAGGCCGAAGGTTCGAATCCTTCTGGGCGCACCATTCGGTACAGTAGCTTGTTAGCAAAATTGAAAGATCAGTGGTGATTGTAGCTCAGTTGGTAGAGCCCCGGATTGTGATTCCGGTTGTCGTGGGTTCGAGCCCCATCAGTCACCCCATTCAATTTAACTTCTTTTAGAAGTGTCGTAATTGCAACATCTTCGGTGATTAGCGCAGCCCGGTAGCGCATCTCGTTTGGGACGAGAGGGTCAGAGGTTCGAATCCTCTATCACCGACCAAATTTTAGTATTCCAATTAGTGATTTATTTTGATCCTATCAAATTGGCCTACCGTATAAAAAGTTACATTCAGTGAATAGCGTTGTTGATAACGCGTCACTCACTCTTTTAGAGTGAAGCAAAGGGTTGACCTTATAAGACTTAGAATATCAGTAAAAATTTCGGTGATTAGCGCAGCCCGGTAGCGCATCTCGTTTGGGACGAGAGGGTCAGAGGTTCGAATCCTCTATCACCGACCACATTTAACAAAAAAGCCACTCAATGAGTGGCTTTTTTGTATTTCAAATAAACACCTTGTGCAGCATCATCCCTTTTAGCTACTCCCTTGTTACCTCAATGGTTGGTACGTTTAGTTAGTATCGCTGGGTTTGTTATACATTAATGCAGGTTACAGATAATAAAAAACCACATTTGCATGTGGTTTTTTGGGTATGAATTACCTTATTGGCTGATAAATTAAATGTTGATGGAAACCGGCGGTGAAATAAAGCCTTGGTAAGCATCAAGTCGCATGGAGGCAAAACGTTCTAACTGTGTTTGCTGCTGTATTCCGGTGACTATGACTTGAATATCTAAGCCTTTGGCCACATTCGATAAGGCTCTACATAGCTCAATATTGTGTTGGTCATCTTCCATATAGGCAAAGGATTGATCCAGTTTGACATAACTTGGGCGCAGGCTTTGTAAATAGGCCATTGAACCAAATTGACGGCCGAAATGATCAATACCAAATGTTGCCCCGTTATCACGAATAATATGGCATAACTTTTCACAGTTTTCTAAATCACTATAAACACTGGCTTCAGGTATATCAAAACAGATCCTTTCAGGGAAATTGCAATGACGTAAAAACTGCTGCAACCAAGTGTGAAAATGAATATCACTAATACTTTGAAAGGTGAGGTTAATAGCGAGTGGCTCATAATTTCGCTCTAAAAGTCGGTTTTCTACCACAGTTTCAATTAAACATTGATCCAGCAAGGTGCCTAATGACAATAACTCAACATAAGGCATAAATTGACCTGCGTGTTGCAATTTGTCGTCGACGGTAAGTTGGCAGTAAACTTCCCGCTGGCATACCTCTTTTTTGCGATTGAGCAAAATAGGCTGCCATCTGAACTGGAATTTTTTATTTCGAATCGCATCGGTGAGATTAGTGCGCCATTGCTCACGGCTAAATAATTGTTGTTCGTCGGTTTCAAACCAATGAAACACTTTATTGTCTTTTAGTGACTGCTGCAGTGCATTGTCAGCTTGGGCTAAAATATCACTGACGGTCATTTGACCAATGCGCTCTGCAACACCAATCGCAAAGCCTTCGTTGGGCTTACAACCTGCTTTTGATATTTCCTTATTAAGGGTTCTGAGTAAGGTTTGTAAGTATTTAGTTAGCTGTTCATGTTCAACATCGGCGATCAAAAAAGCAAATTCATAGGCGGCAATACGGCCAATAACAGAAGGTGCTACCTCATCTAAATGGTGCTGCAGCTTTTGTGACAGCAATTTAATGGTTTCATCACGTACTTGATAACCATATTTACTGTGCACTGTTTCTAACCAGTCAAATTTGGCTAAGAATATTGCTCCACTGCTAGGCTCTGCTAACCAGCCATTAATTCGACTGACCATATATTGTCGATTTGGCAGCCCTGAAACCTGGTCGACGAGGTTTTTCTTACGTAGGGCTGAGACTTCTTCATCCAGTGAGTTAAATACCTGTTTAAGTTGTGCCGACATGCTATTAAATGCACTTACTAACTCTTGCAGCTCTTTAGTTTTAGGCATTGGCATATCAGGTCCAAACTGCTGATTAGCCACTTTTTTTGCATGAATTGAAAGGTCGTGTAACGGTTTTAAAATAAAGCCTAAGCCAAAGCGAGCGCAGATGATAGCCAATAAAAATAGAATGGAAAAAATGATAATGGTATTAGAAATAATCCGCCACAGTTCATGGTAGCCAAACCCAGGGTGAGCGGTAATTTCTATTTTAGCTAATTGCAGCCAGCCTGAGGTTAAGACAGTCTCTTTGGTGATGCTTTTAAATAGCTCAAGGTCAATAAACCACTGCGGTACACCGTCGATTCTGATGGCGTTATTCCACACTTGTTGCTTACCATCAACCAGCCAAGTGAGTTTAATTTGCTGGTAATAACCGCCTTCAAATATCACATTGACTAGGGTTTCTGCGCCAACATCATCACCATTTTCAAGGGCAGGGACGAGCATAATACCAAGGGAATGACTGGCATTATTTAAATCTGATTCCATCTGCTTACTCAAGAAACTTTGGGTCTCAGTAAACTGCACGTAACCTAAGCTGATCACCACCAGTAAAAATAAACCAAAAAGTAACGCATAGATTTGACGAAAGAGGGTCATCTTGGTCACTGCTCCATTTTTTGTTTGGGTTGACGCAAGCGGTCGATACCCAATCTAAGTTTTAAATCATTCCATTTTTCAAGACGTGACGAGGAGCCAGCAAGCACACCTCGGCCTTTTTCTTTGTTGAGCCATAACTGTTTACCATTAAAACTATAAACAGGTATTAAATCATTTCTCATTGTCGCGGGTTTTATTATCGGGTCTAGATTGTCTAAAACCAGTGGTACCGCGCCTGGTGTTTCATAGTAAGCTAGCACCATGTGGTACTGGTTTACTGTTTTGGCTTTTACCATGGTAATTCTGAGTTTATCTTCAGGTATACCAACTTGGAGTAAGGTAAAGTATTTA
This sequence comes from Shewanella sp. 10N.286.51.B8, assembly GCF_041469325.1. Lineage (NCBI taxonomy): Bacteria > Pseudomonadati > Pseudomonadota > Gammaproteobacteria > Alteromonadales > Shewanellaceae > Shewanella > Shewanella sp. 10N.286.51.B8. The sequence continues at coordinate 9,719 of NZ_JBFRKG010000013.1, read as the reverse complement.
GCGATAGAAAAATCTTCGCAATCACCAGCATTGACCCCAATAAACTCCATCGGAGAAGCCCAATAATTAGACTCGCCCCATAAGGCTTTATCGTCAACAAACTTAAATAAGTTAAAGAAACGGTTAACCTTTTCTAGCCTGGCAAGCTCATCAAGTTGCGGTGCTTCATTGATGATTTTGAACCAAGCTGTGGCGCGTTTTCCAGCTCTTTCACCGTAATGCTCAGTTAAAGCATTAATGGTTTTTTTTGCATCAATTTGCGCTGGTGGCGCGGCAAAAAGCCCCGATACCATCAAAGCAGATGCTAGCAGTGAATAATGACAACATTGTTTTATACGTTCTAACCTCGAACGGCCATTATCAGGCAACTGTTAGCACCTCAATGACAATTTTTACTGATCAACAGTATAAATGTGCCACTTCATATCTGTTTTTGAATCATCGCCAGTCACTTCAGCAATAACCCGGCGGTTAGCCTCATTAGCCTCGGCTGAGTCAGATTCATCAATAGGTCTATCGTAGCTATAGCCAATGGCATTGAGCCTTGACGGATTAATAGCAAAAGTGTCAGCTAATATTTGGGTAACGTTTTGTGCTCTGGCTTGAGATAAGTGTAGATTATGCTCATAGCTACCGGTTTTACTGCAATGGCCTTCAATGGTGACATTGGTGCTAGGGTACAGCTTCATTAATTGCGCAATTTGTTCAATTTGCTGATAAAAGCGTGGGTTAATGTCTGCTGAGTCATTTTCAAACAGAATGTGTAACTCCTGGCGCTCATTAATTTTGCTTACGGTGGCGCAGCCATAATTGTCGATATCAGCACCAATGACCGTTTCTAAGCAGCGCTCACGGGCCATAATCACACCGTCATTATCATTATCATTAAGATCAAACTCTTGTTGCGTGGCCGTATCCATAGTGACAATGTCTCGCATCGAACAGCCAGTCGCTAAGCTTATTACAAGTAGCAAAAACAAATATTTCATCATCTTACTCCACCTTCATAATCACGTTCACCTTGCCAAATATCTGGACGTGTGACCCGCAACGAGTCAAGCAATCTACCCGTTGCATTTAGCAGCCGATATTTTGCCGCCGTTTCGTCAAACTCAGTTTGCAGGTAATCTTTACGGGCTTGAAACAGCTCATTTTCAGTATCGAGTAAATCCAGCAAGCTACGTTGGCCTAAATTAAACTGTTGAGAATAAGCTACTTGGGTATCTTTAGAGGCAATCACATGGTCGCGAATATAGCGTTTTTGCGGTGCTAGCATCTCATAAGCATTCCAAGATAAATGCACCCCTTCAATAACTTGGCGATGTGCCCGTTGACGAATTTCTTTGGCCTCATTGATTTTGTAAGCAGCTTCCTTTTCCCGTGCGAGATCTTTACCACCTGAGAAAAGGTTGTATTTAACTCGTACCATGCCGACTAAATCGTTATTATGGCCGCCGACATTAGGGTTGAGAGCACTGCCAGTGCCGTAACCATCTTCACCATCTACATCATTATTCCAATTACCATTTAATTCTAATGAGAACTTTGGATAGTAATTTGACTGCGCTGATTTTCGTTCTTTATCTGCGGCGTTAATATCGCTATTGGCAGATTTAAGGATCGGATGATTTTCTTGGGCCATCAGCACGCTTTCAGCGATATTATCAGGCATCAAATCCATATCTGGCACTGGTGCAACTAAGTTATCAGGTTCTTTTTCGACAATACGAATATACTGTGCTTTCGCATCTAATAGGTTATTTTTAGCTGCCATAACATTAGCGTTAGCACGAGCTAATCGACCTGATATTTGCGATAAATCAGCAATGGAGCCTAAGCCTGATTCGGTGCGCTGCTTAATTTGGTCGTATATTTCTTCATGACTTCGGAGGTTTTTTTCCGATAACACTAATAGCTGCTCAGCTTTAATGTAATTGGTGTAAACCTTACTTACTTCTAAAGCGATATCTTCAGCAGCGGCAAATAATGCCCACTGTTCAGCACTGGCTTCAAATGAGTAGCGATCAACTTCACTGCTGGTATAGAAGCCGTCAAATAACATCTGTTTGATGCTAAAACCTGCTTCACCACGTTCGAGCTCCATAACGCCATCATCTAAATTATCGTTACCAGGCTGGCTTTTACGTCGGGTTGAGGGGCTGTCCGTTTGCTCCCAACCATAGGCGCCGGTTAAATCAACTGTTGGCATATAACCTGCCACAGCTTGATTAACTTGCTCCTCACGGGCTTTAAAGCGATTAAAGGCAATACGCAACTCTGGATTAGTATCCAAAGTATGGGCGACAGCTTGTTCTAACGATTGCGCGTTTAGAGTAGGTACTGCAAAAAATGCAGACATTGCCAATGCCAAAATACTCAACTTACGACACTGGGTTATATTCAATTTCATGTAAAAAACCCTCCAGGTTTTTTGTTTAATTCTCTCGAAGTGCAGTTTCTTTAGCCCTTAAAATAGGGTTTAAAATATACTCAAGGATTGTTCTTTGTCCGGTTATTACGTCTACTGAGGTAAGCATTCCCGGAATAATTGGCATCTGTGTGCCATCTTTTTTTATCAAATTTGATTCTTTGGTTCGTACTCGGATGGTATAAAAGCTGTTGCCTTCTTCATCTAAACTGGTATCGGCACTAATGTGCTCTACGGTGCCTTTGAGGCCGCCGTAGCGGGTAAAGTCATAAGCGGTCACTTTGACGATTGCGGGTAATCCTGGGTGTAAAAATGCAATATCTTGTGGGGTTATCTTAGTCTCAATCAGTAGCTGATCTTCTGATGGCACAATTTCAATAATCTCTTCACCTGGTTGTACCACACCCCCTAAGGTATTCATGTGTAAGGTTTTAATGGTGCCGTTAACGGGTGAGGTAATAATGGCTTTGCTGATCTTATCGAACGCGCCTATTTGCGCTTGGTTCATCCTAGATAGCTTAGTTTGCATTTCATTTAATTGGGCGCGTAAATCAGCAGCGTAAACAAATACCGCCTCACGGCGTTTAAGGATAGCTTCATCCATAGTGGCTTTTAATTTAGGCCGCAGTAGACGTAAGGTTTTAAGCTCGCCTTGAATGTCATTAACAGTACGTTCAAGTTTTAATAGCTCAACTTCTGGAACGATACCTTTTTGTGCTAGGGGTTTAGTGAGTTCTAATTCCCGTGAAATCAGCTGATAGCTTTTGGTTAGGGTGATAATTTTAGAGCTTAACTCTTCAGTTTCTTGTTGGCGCTGCTGAATTTGGCGCACCAAAATTTCTAACTGATTGCTGAGATTATCTAAACGGCCGCTGTATTCAGCTTGTTGGTTTTTAACTAAGTTAGGCTCATCATTGATAATCTCATCAGGAAAAACTAATGGCTGCTTCGTGATTTTAACTTGCTCGCGCCAGTTTGAAGACATGTCAGAAATAACAATACTATCTAGCTCGGTTCGCAGGCGGATCACATTAGTTTGTAAGCTATAAACCTCTTGTTCTTGTTGAGCGAAATCTGAGCGGAAGCGAATGTCATCAATTTTGACTAATGGCTGACCTTTGGTGACTATCATGCCTTCTTGGACATAGATTTCTTGTAGTACGCCACCATCCAAACTATCAATGAGTTGCACTTGGGAAGAGGGGATAACTTTGCCCATTCCTGAAGTTACCTGATCTAATTCAGAAAAATAGGCCCAAATAAAGAAGCAGATAAACATGGCCGCAATTGACCAAATGATTAGGTGATGACCACGTGGTGACTCGGTCATCATGGCACCATAAACATCATCGACCATGTCTAAATCATGGTTAGAGAGCTTGTTAGTCATTAACTGCGCCCTCCTGCAAGTAAGCCATTATTGAGTTTTTCAAGCACGCGATCTTTGGGGCCATCGGCAACAATATGGCCCTTATCAAGTACGATAATGCGATCAACTAAACGTAATAAGTGCATCTTATGGGTGATCAGTAATAAAGTGCGGTCTTTACTGACATGCTCCATTGAGCGAATAAACTGTTTTTCAGCGCGAGCATCTAAACTGGCTGTTGGTTCATCCATTAATAAGATGGGCGGGTCATTTAAGGTTGCTCTTGCTAATGCAACGGTTTGACGTTGCCCTCGGCTTAATGACAAGCCGCCTTCACCTACTTGCTGATCTAAACCTTCAGACTCAAGGTTAGTAAACATACTGACCCCAGAAAGCTGCACTGCACGAATAAGTTGATGCTCTGTCACCTGACGGGTGCCAAAAAGAATATTATCTTTAATAGAACCATGAAAAAGGGTCACATCTTGGGGCAAATAGCCGAAATTTTTACGTAAATCACTGGGGTGAATTTGACCCGCATCTAAGCCATCGTAACGCAGGCTGCCTTGAGTGGGTTTATACAAGCCAACTAACAGTTTTGCTAAGGTACTTTTGCCTGAGCCATTACGGCCGATAATAGCAATACGCTCACCGGGTTTTATGTGGACGGAAAGCGGATGTAGCACAGGTCTTTCGGCTTCAGGAAAGCTGAAAGCGATGTTGTCAGCATCAATTTTACCTTGTAAGCGCTGTTTGCTAACCAAATGGCCTTTGTTTTCAAACTCTTCTTCTTGGTTCATTACCTCGTCAAGTTGGCGTAGCGAGCTTGCTGTTTGGTTGCCTCGAGTAATTAGCCCTGCAAGTTGCGCCATCGGTGAGATCGCGCGGCTTGAAAGCATCACCGCTGCGATAATGCCGCCCATTGAGATAGCATTATCAGCCACCCGATACACCCCAAGGATCACCACGCAGACGACGGTAAGCTGCACAATAAAGTTAGCCACATTACTGACGGCATTAGTGAGTTTTTTAGATTTAAGCTGCCAGTTAGCGGTGTGGCCTATCATCTGCTGCCAACTTTTTTGTACTAGGCCTTCTGCGCCATTAGCTTTAATGGACTCTAATGCCGTTAAGCTTTCAATCAAATGGCCGTGCTTGAGGCTTGAAAAGCGGTTACTTTCTTCAATTGCGGCCTTAAGTTTTGGTTGGATGTAGAACGTAAAGCCGATAATGATAATCCCCCCAAGAACTGGGATAACCGCTAGGTCGCCGGCAACAATATAAATAATGGTGACAAACAGTAGGGCGAACGGAAGGTCCACTAAGGTGGTGATGGTTGCAGAGGTTAAAATTTCTCGAATACTGTCAAATTCACTTAATTGCCTTGCCATGCCGCCCACGCTAGGGGAGCGTTTTGATAGTGGAATCCCAATTGCTTTGGCAAATAATTTTGAAGAAACAATGATATCGACTTTTTTACCTGCAACATCAATTAAGTAGCTGCGTAACTGACGTAAAATAAGATCAAATAAATAGGCAATCCCTGCGCCAATGGCGAGTACCCATAATGACTCAAAGGCTAAATTCGGTACCACTTTATCGTATACATTCATGATGAATAATGGTGATACCAATGCGAATAAGTTAACTAGCACAGATGCAATCAGGGCATCTCGATAGATGGGTGCTGAGTCTTTAATGCTTTGTAGTAACCAGTGAGTACTATTATCGTGAATGTGAACATCAAAGCTGTTATCGCCACGAAACTCTTGTTTAACTAAAAATAGATAACCCACATAAAGGGTTTCTAGTTCTTCAATGGTGAGAACTTCTTCTCCACCGGTTTCGGGTAATTGAATGGTTGCTTTGTCAGCATCGATATCAAGGCTATGTAATATGCAGGCTTTTTTATCTTTAAGCAGTAAAATACAAGGCAGTAAAATAGCTGATATTTGATTAAGATCTTTACGGGTTAATTTAGCTGACAAACCACCACGCGAGGCAGCTTGCGGTAGTAAATCTGGAGTGATGTTAGCGCCAGTTAATGGTAAGCCTGCCGCAAGTGAGTCACTTGAGCATGGCGAACCAAAATGTTCAGTCATTAAGACTAAGCAATCAAGTAATGGATCAACAGTGGTCCGTTGGGACGCTGAAATAGTCCACTGTTCTTGATTGTTTGATGCAGTTGCTGGCACCTAATATAGATCCTTCATATTTATAATTATTAACAATCTCTTTAGTTGACGCTTACATATTACTACGTAGCGTCAACAAAGTGTTGTATTTAAGGAATAATATTACCATCTGGATTATGATCTAAAGGATCAATAATAGTATTTGGAGCCGGAGCTTCATTTGTGGTATCGACAATTAAAGCGCCATCATTAATTAATCCGTTAATAATGACCCCATCTTCATTGCTGCTATATATTGATGATAGTTCGATTCCATCGAGAATAATTTGTTGTTCAAAGACATCATCACCATTTGCATCAATACTAATAGTGGTAGATCCATTAGCTTCAGTAATGTTTAGCAAATCTTCTAAAGATGAGTACTCTTCGTTCACGAGTATGTCACTTAAATCAAGCTTATCTTCGCTTACGTTGAAGTCGGTAATATGGTCAGCACCAAATTCACCTTGTTGCCAGACGAAGGTGTCATTGCCACTATCGCCACGCATGATGTCATCACCTAGACCTCCTATTAGGGTGTCATTGCCTTCACCGCCTCTAAGCCCATCATTATGGCTGCCACCATCGATATTATCGTCTCCTGTATGACCATAAAGAATATCGGAGCCTGATTGACCGAATATAGAATCATTGCCACTACCTCCATTGACCGCATCTACTTGTGCTGAAGTAACGTCCTCTGTAAGTAATAATCCATTAGTATCTATTATGCTATCGGCGCCCGAAAGTGTGCCTGTCATGATGTGATGAGTATCAATTTCTTCGGAAGTTAACTCAAGTTCATCATCTGATTGATAATTAGTTGATCCTGTTGCACCCGCATAAATAGTGTCATTTCCTTTACCTGTTTCGATATGGTCATGACCCTCACTACTGCTTATAATTTGCTTATTATTCTGACTAAAGCTAGTAAGGTTGCTGCCATTGTCTGTAATCAAATTACCATCAGAGTTAGTTATTTGTCCGAATAAGCCTCCACCGAAACTAACATTGAGCTGTTTCTGAGTGCCATTTTCTCCATCTAATACAATAATTTCATCGGCTAAGTTTGAACCTTCTACGTTGAGATTATCAGACGTGGAAGTAGGAACTCCTTGTACATTAACCAAGCTAACGTCTATAGAAAGTGTTGCACTTGATTCATCGCCGTCGGAATCTCTAATTGTATAAGTGAAAGTTTCTACGGCATTGTCAGGGATAAGGTTATTATCCATGGTGACATCGTAACGATAGCTACCATCGGTATTGATAACCAAGTTACCGTATGTGCCTGTGATCACAGTACCTATATTTCCAACGATGCTCGTATCACTTTGATCCCCAGTCTCCACACCAACCACAACCGTATCAACATCTGCTCCTGTAATATCATTATCAATGACATTACCTTCGATATACGGTAACTCGTATCCATTACCTGCAACCATTCTTATAACTAAATCGTAGCTTGTTGCGGCATTTTCTTCAGTATAAATGGAAGTTACCACATCACCATTTTCATCTATAAAACCAATTACTTGAATAGTATAAAGTTCGCCTTCATAGTTAAACGTTACATTAGTTTGTTCGATAGTTACAATATCATCAGGATTTGGTCCGTCATTTGGCGTTTCATTGTGAGCTAAATTCAGGGTTAATGTTACAGGTGTGACAACACCAAAGGCGTCTATGACATTAAATACCACATCCATTGAAGCCCCTGTTATGGAGCTTCCTGAGTATATGGGATAGTTATAATGAGTAAAGGTTCCTAAAACAATATCCTGATTAAGAGCAAGTTCGCCGTTTAAAGCTGTGTCATTATCAATGAAGCCATATCCAGATTTCAGACCTGCAGTTACAGGATTACCCCAACGTATTTGATCGAATTCACTATCGTTATCTTCTCCGCCATTACCGATATCACCGTCATAACGGACAATATTAGCGCCACCAATTGTCGAGAGCCAAGTTGCTTGCACACCACCTATAATAGCGAATGAATCTTCAAGTACCTCAATAGTGACGTTATCATTTGTTGCTTTTGAAAAGTCATCAATAATTCCGGCAGATAATGTTGCTGAGGCACTATCACCATCTATATCGTAAGCAGTTATTTGGAAATTATCAGATAGTGACTCACTATTTGATCCAGTATGATTTTGTGCGCTATTTATGGAGTAATTATAATCAAGTAAACCATCGTTATAACCAGTAATCGTTAACGTTCCATACTCCCCTGCAATCACAATTGGGTTAGCTACAGAAGCTACGAGCAATGAAGCGAGTGTTAATGTGGTCGTATTAAGCCCATTTCGAATTTCAAGACGGTCTAAGCCATCATTAACTTCTATATTTGTTGAACCACTTGCTAATGTTTGCCCGTTATTTACAAAGCCAGTACCATCAGCTAAGGCAGATTCATCGACTAGAAGCACATCGGGGGTATTGATGATGACGTCTTCATCAAGTCCAATAACATTGATAGTTACAGTAGCGGTATCTATTGCTCCATATTCATCGGTAATCGTATAAGTGAAACTGTCAGTTGTGACTTCACCTGCAGATAAATTACGGAATGCATTATTGGCATTATAGCTATAGGTACCATCGCCATTAATTGTCAATAACGCGCCACTTGGGAGAGTTATTACTTCCCCATCAACTAAATTGTCGCCATTGACATGACTTATTGTGAACGTATGACCTTGAGCATCAATATCATTTGCTAATAAGCCTTCAGAGATTTCTGTGATGCTTAATGTTGCGTTTTCATTGACAACATAAGCATCAACTAGTGCAGGTCCTGTGACAGTGACAGAGTCTAAGTAGTAGTCTGAGGAGTCAGTGAGCTGTGGCCCTCCATTTGCTTCACTAATAGTTGGTGCAGCTTCAAATACCAGCTGGTCAAATACAAGGCTGCCAGTATTAATTGTAAATGTGCCGGTTGTGCCACTAGTTGTTGAAAAGGTTTCGGTTGCGACCAATTGACCATTGTAATAAGCGTACCAAGTACCTTGCTCACCACTATTTTCATCAGCAAACATTTTAGAAACACTAAAGGTTGCTTCATTAACTAGGCCATTGAAATCAATAACAATTGCTTCTGAAGTACCAGTTGCAGAATCATATTCAATTTGATTCTCTACTTGATCTGTAGACCTTGGCGAGCCCCCGACACCTAATTGATTGGTTCCATCGTTATAAGTCAGTGTTCCGGTGCTGCCGTCAGCATTTCTGGCGCTAATCACAAAGTCTGCTTCGCCATCAGCATTTGTAGGACTTACCCAACCGTTGGATGAGTCTGCAGTGGTTGAGAAAGTACTTCCAACAGCATCATCGACAGCGTCGATATTATTTAAATCAAAGGTAACAGTTGCTGTGTCAGTTAAGCTTCCGTCAGAAGCTTGAACTGTAAGGCTGATTTGGCTACCAATATCGTAATCGATTTTAGTTGTGTCATTGACCGTTATCACACCAGTACCTTCGTCGATGGCAAAAGCTCCATCTTCGCTAATTAGGCTGGTGGAACCATCTGAAAGAACAAAGCTGTAGCTCAGGTTATCTCCATCTAGGTCAGTGTCACCTAATGAATTTATGTCGTTAACATCATAAACAGCGGTACCGTTAATGATTGAGTCATTGAGCATATCAATGTGATCGCTGATATTTGGTGCTTCGTTAATATTTCGTTCGTTGAGGGTGATGGTGGCATCGGTGGTGTCACCGGCGCCATCGGTCATGGTGA
>NZ_JBFRKG010000012.1:0-297 GCF_041469325.1 Shewanella sp. 10N.286.51.B8 | reverse complement strand
CTTTAAAGCCTTTATGCCATTGGGTAAGCACATCTATATCAGACCATTCTTTGGCTTTATCCACATCGACTTTAAGCACCACATGTAAATGATTACTCATCACCGCATAAGCACAGATATCAATCGCGAAAATCGTCGATAATTCAATAATTCGGTTATCTACCCACTCACGGCGATGTTCATAGTTTTCGCCTGTCGACTTATCAAACCCACACAAAAATGCCTTACGTACCACACGCGAACAACAGTGGTAGTAAGGCGTATCTTCTAAACTCACGAGTGTTTTTCTAGGTCTGG
>NZ_JBFRKG010000011.1:0-940 GCF_041469325.1 Shewanella sp. 10N.286.51.B8 | reverse complement strand
TGTTCAGCCTATTGAGGATATCCTGACTACTCGCGCTAATGACGCCGCGTTTATCTTCTCGAATAATCCGCCCTGTATCTTCAACCAGCACAATGTAGTCTTTAACACTAAACATCAGTCCATTAGGCATATCTAAACGTTCATTTCCTACAAATGGTAGTAACTCTTTTGGTTGCTCACCTTTAATCGCTGAATTTATGCGTCGTTGAATACTTGTGTAATCTGAAGTTTCAGGTGTTGCAGCCATTTGTGCGCGAATTGGATTCAAATCAACATACGTCATACAGGCGAGTACGGCCGCATCATCTAACAAGGCTTGAGATTTAAACCGCCCTTCCCAAAAACGGCCTGTACACTTATCTTCTTTATTGGCCATTCTAGCAATGGGTTCACTCAAGGAACGCATAAACCAACTAATATCGGTTAAACGTTCTCGATATAGCCCAATACAATCATTAACCGTCTTTAATTCAAACTCATTAAGGACTTCAGCTTTAACAAATTTATGCGTCAACAGGGTGCCTTTAAAGCCTTTATGCCATTGGGTAAGCACATCTATATCAGACCATTCTTTGGCTTTATCCACATCGACTTTTAGCACCACATGTAAATGATTACTCATCACCGCATAAGCACAAATATCAATCGCGAAAATCGTCGCTAATTCAATAATTCGGTTATCTACCCACTCACGGCGATGTTCATAGTTTTCGCCTGTCGACTTATCATAACCACACAAAAATGCCTTACGTACCACACGCGAACAACAGTGGTAGTAAGGCGTATCTTCTAAACTCACGAGTGTTTTTCTAGGTCTGGCCATCATTAATTACCGAAAATTAAGTAATAACTAAAGCCTAGTAGAGTGTTTAACATTTAGCCAACTAGAATGGGTGGCCTTGTTATTTGTAACAGGGTGTCTTTAAAGCCTTTATGCCAT
>NZ_JBFRKG010000010.1:116032-121889 GCF_041469325.1 Shewanella sp. 10N.286.51.B8 | reverse complement strand
ATGGAATTAGACCAGAACACTTTAAGTTGAGATTCTCAATTAGGCATCATTATAAGCCACTCTCTTTATAAACATAAATAGCTAACAGGGAGGGTAATTAGCGTACCTCTATAAACTCAGAATTCATCTTCAGAACAATAGATTGATAATCTGAATCATGAGTAAATAATTTTTTTTCATAGAAATAAGTTACATTTTTTGGTGAGCGTATAACAATCTACAGCAGCAATACTCGAAGAAACTGTCAGATTTTACGTAGCGACGCCTGCTTTTTGAGCGTTTTAAAGGTAGATTATTGTTTTTAAGTGTTTTTCATGCCAAAAGGGGAGTTATTAACAAAGTTTCTGGGTTCACAGAAATACAATAACGAGTTGATAAACTGGTTGTTAATGCTGTTATTTCTAGTTGTCACATTGCTTTAAAGGTATTATCTGGACTAGATAATACAGTAACAGTTAAAAAGAAAAACAACAGTTTGTTGTATGAGAGAACGATAGAAGAGTGAGTTTATATAAATTTTTAATCAGGTAGAAATAATTACTATCTGCTTTTTGAAAACTATTTCAGATTACAAAGTGTGTAATTAGCCCACAGACTGCAATATTACTTACTTGAGGTAAGCTTTATATGTCCTTGTTCATTGAAGAATATGAAACGTTGATAGTAATGATCGTATACAAAAATGGGGTGTGGAACTGAGGAGTCACGCATAAATTCATCGAATGCTTTCAAGTAATTAAGAGGCTGTGTCGAAGGTCAACAACTTTAAATGGTAAGTTAAAAGGTACAAGGATTGGTTGAATGTTTTTAATGCCTGTCATGATTTGCCCTTAAATCAGTTGACACTCTTTATTTTGAAACTCTGCAATTCGCCAATACAAGTTAGGTTCGCTCCTATGTTGTGGTCAACATTTTAACCACTACAGTTTGATTGGAATTTATATAAATAGAAGCTTAAGCCAAATTTGTTGGCAACCTATTGATATTAATACTAAAACAATGTACTGTGAATATCAATACTTATAATAGCCTCAATTCTGCCTTGCACTCATTAGGAAAATAAATGCGTACATCAAAAGTATTATATATAACTATCCTTGTACTAGTTATGTTTTCTGCCTGTCTTGCAGTATGGTTACATTATCAAAAAACAGGCATAGATTTACTAAGTTTTACAATTTCAACCGTAGGGTTGTGCATAGCTTTATTGGCCCTGTTTATCGCAGTCAGAACATATACATCAATTGATAGCGTAAATACTATAAGTAAAATGGAAGGGAATATTCTTGATAATGAAAACTATGTAACTTCACTTCCAGAGTTAGTCAATCGCTATAAATCTGAAGATGAAAAATTGCTAGATAAAGAGCTTTTCGAATCTATAGAGTACAAGTTAAAAAAAGAATCTCATACAGCTGTGCTATTTGCTGATACGTTGCAGTATATGATTGACCTAATAGTATTGTTTCCTGCCGTTTTTAATGCTTCTGAAATTGATAAAAAACAATACAAAAACCGTATGGCGAATATTTTACATAATGTAGATAAGCAGCGTGATATTTTACAATCTATAAGTAAAGGAAATTCAATTCAAATAACTGAGTCAATAAAGCTATTAAAAGCCGTTATTTCTTATCAAAGTTTTGTTGCAGATGGTAATTTTAATATTCATTCTGATCTTCTACATGTTAGAGGCCCTATACTTCGTAATCCTGTAACAAGAACAATTTATCATAATTATCTTGGTTTGTATTACAACAAGAAGGGGATGCATTTAATTAAATGCTCACTAAACATGGAAACTATAGATATCCTTTCTATCGATGGCCTTAATAAGGTCCAATCGAAAATTAATTCTATTTCACCATCAATCATTGAAGAAGTGAACATGTATTTGAGATCAGCATGCGAACAGTTCGATAGAGCGCTTACAATATCAAGTGAAGATATTATGTGGCCAGGATTTATTAATTATAACAAAGCTAGAACATTGTATTTTTTGAGTTTTCTTTCACAACCAACTGAAAGTTGGGAAAAGGCCATGGATAATTCTATTCAATCTCGCTCTAGGTTAAATCGCTTAATTGATGAAATATTAACTACAGATAGAATAAATTCTGTCAAAGTTATAGATACGCATTTAAGGACGTTCTTCCTTTACCAAGAAGAATTAGCACGCTTGGTAAAAGTTAACATATTGCTTTCCAAAAACACTCAAACCAGTAACTCAACACAAATCATGTATAAGGGCATAAACCTTGAAAATATACCGAAAAAAGCAATTGATAGCTTATTTAGTGAAATAAAAAGCTTTCCTACTATCAAAATATATCAAGAAAAATTTCTGAGAGGCTTGTAGGAAATAATGGCCCACGAAGCTAACAAAACTGCTGAGAGCTTCCCTTAAATAAGTAGCCTATTTGTAGTGGCTTAGTTAAATTGGCCATTTATTTGAAGGCAAACCTCAGTTAGCTTTTCCTATTTTAGCCATATTTATCGTGATGTAAACTAGAGTTTTTTAACATTAACCCTAAGAAGCTTTAGTCCAGAAATGGGTTAGAGGACTAGCTCATTTCTGCCCCAAAGTGGGTTGGCCTTGGAATGAAGGTTTGGCATTTTTTTGCTTTGTCTGGGTAGTGATTGGCGGAGTCTTTTTTGGAACGGGTGTTTGAAGGTGAACCTTCATAGCTATCAATCACCTGCGGTGAGCTTATGTGTAAACACTTCTGCGACACGCCGCAAGCACATCCTTGTGGGCTCTACGCCAGCATCCCTGCTGGCAAAGGCCGCAGCCGCGTTTACACTTGGGTTCTAACGTTTCTTCGATTAAGCTGCATTTGGTGTGAGTGGCGAGTAAAAAGCTAACGTGCTTTTGTCGGATAGACGACACTTGTTACCAAGTGCCGCCCTCCTAAGAACCCAGCGTGCAACTTTCACTGCACTAGGCTCAAACCTCCACAAAGGTATCGTTAGATACCCAGCAACTTATAAAGCAGTGAGAGCAGGTTCATTCCAAGAGTTACGAGCTTGCTTTTTCGATTTTCTCTTAGCCAGAGTGATGGCTGGATGATAATTTTTTTAGCTAGATAGATAAAATTTGATTTCGATCGACAAATGTATGGGGTTCTTTGATTACACTATTGTAATCAATTTATGGATGATTTGTTAACGAGAATGTGTGGGAGAGTTTAATGAAATATATATTGATCGTACCTCTTTTTTTGGTACTTGGTTCTCTGGTTGGTTGTGCAACGCTACATGATGAGCTTGTTGAAAACCCGACATTATCCACAGTTCAAAGAGTTGAACGCATCGCTGCTGAAACTCATTCAGATGTGTTTGATATTGACAACGAGACATGTACCTCTCTGCTCGAGTGCGCGGTATATTTAAATGATTATGAACTTGCTGAGTGGATAGTAAATAATATTAAGCTCCGACAATATTATATTGCCAGTGAGTGGAAATTTAAAAGCCACATCATCTACGCACCTCTAAGGTACAACCTATCGGATGCAGAAGCTAGCAGGTACTTTAAACTGTTTATTTCACATGGGTTTAATCCAAATGTTTGTGACTATGGTAGTGTCCGTCCCATTACCTATGCGTTTAAAAAAGGTTATATTGAATCGTTCAAAGTTTTATTGGCTGAATCAGATGTTTTATTAAATGGGCAAAAAAAACAACAACTCACTCATTGTGCTGATACGCGCCTCTATACCAATGACCTATTCCGGATGGATATTTCAAAAGAGTTACGTAGAGAGCTCTCAAACTCCGCAATATGGAAAGCGAGTAAGGGATCATTACTATCATCTATTATTCGAGTATATGACAAGGCGACCCCTTCTCAAGCAGAAATGCTGTTTTTGTTACTCGAAGCAATGAATGATCCTGATCAGGTATACATTTATCATAATACATACCGTTGTGATCATTACTCTAGCGATTCAGCCCTTGCTTATGCAAATTGCCTATCAAAAAACGAAGTTGTTAACCTCCTTATTGCATATTACTCGAGTACCAATAAATTTACAGACGATTATAGGCAATATGTATTTAGTAAAGCAGATCTCACAATTAAAGCAACACTTTCTGATGCCGAGCTCAGAGCTAAAAACGCTGAGATAGCGCGAGAAAATGAAGCGTACAGAAGAAAGCTTAAGAAGCAGTTTGATAAAGCGTTTAATGAAGAGCCAGCAAGTTATAATCTGAGTGAGTTTCGCTCTGTTTCTGAACAGTTAGGGACGGATAGTTTTTCTAATCTCGATGTCAATTCGTCCGCTATTCAAAATAGTAACAGGTTAGTAGATTTTGACTTTCACTTGTATGTAGATTCAGTCGGGGTGAAAGAAAAAACAGAGCAAGAGAAAACATATTTCGTGGGTGAGACCTGCAAAAGGTATCCGTGGGCTTCAACTTGTCAAAATAAGGTAAATAAACCGAATTTTGAAGAGGGCTACTGGGATTGTAATGTATTTGTTAAAGGTAAAAAAACGGCAGAAGTATCGCCAAAATCACAACGAGGCAAGGTTTGTGTAGAATAAAAAATGTTTGGGAGATTCATAGGTTTAAAACGTTAAGTTGTTGGTTTATTTGAGCCAATGTTGGGTGTCCCAAACCTTTGTATTCATAGAGAAATGGCAATTGAAAAAAGGGTTATGTGAAGCGCTTAACAAACGTAGTCACAAACGGGCGCTGCGTGGCCTGGACCTCAACCTCTGCACGGGTTTCCAAATTAACATGGCCACCCATTCTAGTTGGCTAAATGTTAAACACCCTACTAGGCTTTAGTTATTGCTCATTACTTGGTGATTGAAGATGGCCAGACCTAGAAAAACACTCGTGAGCTTAGAAGACACCCCTTACTATCACTGCTGTACGCGGGTGGTGCGCAAAGCATTTTTGTGTGGATTTGATAAGTCGACTGGTGATAACTATGAACATCGCCGAGAGTGGGTTGATTCGCGTATTATTGAATTGGCGACGATTTTTGCGATTGATATTTGTGCTTATGCCGTGATGAGTAATCATTTACATGTCGTGCTTAAAGTCGATGTGGATAAAGCCAAAGAATGGTCTGATATTGATGTACTTACCCAATGGCATAAATGCTTTAAAGGCAACTTGTTAACCCACAAATTTATTAAAGGTGAAGTGCTTAATGAGTTTGAATTCAAGACGGTTAATGATTGTATTGCGCTATATCGAGAACGTTTAACCGATATTAGTTGGTTTATGCGTTCCTTGAGTGAACCGATTGCGAGAATGGCCAATAAAGAAGATAAGTGTACAGGCCGTTTTTGGGAAGGGCGGTTTAAATCTCAAGCCTTGTTAGATGATGCCGCCGTACTCGCCTGTATGGCGTATGTTGATTTGAATCCAATTCGTGCGCAAATGGCTGCAACACCTGAAACCTCCGATCACACCAGTATTCAGCGTCGCATTAATTCAGCTATAAACGGTGAGCAACCAAAAGCGTTGCTTCCCTTTGTGGGCAATGAGCGTTTAGATATGCCCAATGGTTTAATGTTTAGCGTCAAAGATTACATTGTGCTGGTTGAAGATACTGGGCGGATTATTCGTGATGATAAACGTGGCGCCATCAGCGCGAGTAGTCAGGATATTCTCAATCGATTGAATATACCAGCTGAAAACTGGTTAAAAATCACCACTGAGTTTGGCGCTTTATTCAAAGGTGCGGTGGGGGCGTTGCCTGCATTAACAGATTATTGTGAGCATTTAGACCTAAAACGACGACAGGGCGCAGCTAACTGTCAGCGCTGGTTGTGCGCTTAATACACCATTTCTTAATTTCAAATAAAAGCATTTCCCACTTGATAGATATCAAGCTTTT
>NZ_JBFRKG010000010.1:0-115348 GCF_041469325.1 Shewanella sp. 10N.286.51.B8 | reverse complement strand
GTTGAATTTAGTTTATGAGTGAATTTTGGTGATTAATGATGAAATATTCAGTCCTTTGGCAGGAATAATCCCATCAGTAAATGAATGTTGGTGTTGGCAACTCAAAATGAAAGGCGTTATGTTATAACTTCAAAATAATGGGTGGCTATGTATTAGTGGCAACTCAAAATGAAAGGCGTTATGTTATAACTTCAAAATAATGGGTGGCTATGTATTAGTGGCCACGACTTCAAACTATTTAGCGTATTTCTCCACATAAAACGAAGCAATACATTTTTACATTTCTGAGTTAAACCCCTGCCCCAGCTTTACCTTTAATATGTCTGTATTAACATCAATTCACCCTAATCACAGCGCTACATTCCTTAGCGTTTAACAGCATCGAGATACCTTTATGTGGATAAAACTATAAACTAAAGCCCGTTATGTAAAGTTGTTAAAGTTAAGTAAATTTTATTTTTGTTGGTTTTTTTATTGGTATTTTAAATATCCAAGCAACAATAATGACGACTTGATTTACCCTATTTTCGTTGTTGATAGCATCCAATAGACATAAAAAGGTTTCTATGAAAAAGATAATATTTGGTTTTTTTATGTTCAGTTCATTGCTAGCTGCTACTGCTCATGCAGCAGATCAATTAACGGCCACTATTATTGGTTCTGGTTCGCCTATCTATAATGAAAACCGTGCGAGCGCGAGTACGTTAATCTCTGCCGGAAACACTCATATATTGGTTGATATGGGTAATGGCACTCAAGCTAATTTGTCTAAACTCGGCGTTGATATTCGTCATTTATCTAGCCTACTTATTACCCATCATCATCTTGATCATAATGAAGAATTTGTACCCATGTTAATTCGTCTGTTACTAGGGCGAAATAACTTCACCATTGTTGGTCCACCCAATACGAAGAAACTCACGGAAACAAATTTGGATTTGTATGAAGCTGATATTACATATCGACTAGGCAAAACTAAGAGAAACCTTGCCGATCGTATCAAGGCTTTTGATGTTACAGATATACAAGGCGGAGAATCCTTTAAGGTCGGTGATATACAGGTCACCACGCTTCAAGTTCCACACACCATTCATACTGTTGCTTACCGCTTCGATTACAATGGCCAATCGATTGCCATTACTGGAGATCTGACTTATTCAGAAGCACTGCCCACCTTCGCGAGCAATGCAGATTATATGATTATCGATTCTGGCGGAATGGTAATGATAGGTGGACGGAATAAAAACAAAAAATCTAATGATCAAAGCATAAATAAAGGTTCGAACAACAAAAATAAAAAGAGCGGTAATAAAAAAAATCGTGCTCACCTTAATTTAAACGACTCCAGTACACTTGCCCAAAAAGCTAATGTCAAAAATCTGGTCTACACCCATTTTACTGCGGGGGAAGTTGATGCTGAAGCGAGCTTAAAAGAAATTCATAAAAATTATAGTGGTAATGTCATTTTCAGTGAAGATCTTATGGCCGTTAATACTGCAGTGAAGGAAAGCATAGTCAAAACATCACAAAAGATAGCAAGTTACCCAATCGTCGATACCGGACAAAGAAAATCCTACAGCAACAATGCAGTAATACCATTACCAGACAATGCCAATGATTTTTATGGTCAAGATGCCAGTTATAGCACTAACCCTCCTTCTTACACCGACAATAACAATGGCACTATCACCGATAATGTCACTGGTTTAATCTGGCAAAAACAGATGGGGGATAAACTGAGTTATGATGAAGCACTTTTAAAAATAAACACTCTAAAATTAGCAGGTTATGGTGACTGGCGAATTCCCACCATTAAAGAGCTCTATTCTCTCATTCAATTTACAGGCAGCGTTAAAGGAGAAAAAGCGCTCACCCCTTTCATCGACACCAGTTTCTTCAATCAACCTCTTGGTAATACTAAAGCTGGAGAACGAGAGATTGATGCCCAAACATGGTCGAGTACCGAGTATGTCGGCAAAACAATGAAAAGTGATGATACGGTTTTTGGGGTGAATTTTGTTGATGGCCGTATTAAAGGTTACCCAAAGTTTAATCCACGCACTAAAACGCCGAATAAAATGTACTTTAGGTTTGTGAGGGGAAATAAAGCCTATGGTAAAAACAACTTCATTGACAATAAGGATGGTACCACCACTGATTTGGCGACTGGTTTAACTTGGCAACAGACAGACAGTAACAAAGGTTTGAATTGGCAACAAGCACTGCAATATTCTGAGGATCTAACTTTAGCTGGCCATAGCGATTGGCGTTTACCAGATGCAAAAGAGTTACAAAGCATCGTGGATTATACCCGCTCACCTGAAACCTCTAATTCAGCGGCAATCGACCCGATTTTTTACACATCTTCGATAAAGAATGAATCTGGCGAAAAAGATTATCCTTATTACTGGAGTTCAACAACTCATCTTGATGGGCCAGTGCCAGAATCTGCAGCGGTTTATGTGGCCTTTGGTAAAGCCTTAGGTGAAATGCGTGGCATAACAATGGATGTTCATGGCGCGGGTTCTCAGCGCAGCGACCCTAAAACAGGTGCACCGATGTCTCGTGGGCCACAAGGCGATTTTATTCGAGTTGAGAATTATGTACGCAGTGTACGAGATGGCAATGTCGTTTTAGCGGCCCAAACATATGAGCAGCCTCTGACTGAATATATTAACGAATATGCAAGGGCAAGTAACCTGACGGGTTCAACGACTCAAAAACAAAACAACAAAATCAAAAGCAGTACTCAAAGTAATAAATTTATTAATCGATTTGATAAAGATGGCGATGCAAAAGTATCGGCTTCAGAGTTTAAAGCTGGCACAAAGCGCTTTAATCATTTTGATAAAAATAAAGATGGTTACATCACGGCAGATGAGGCACCTACTGGACCGCCTAAAAACACCAAGTAAAAGCATTACTGAATCGACTTATTATTGTGTTTTACAGAAAGGCTGTTGTTATCGACTTAACATAATATAGAGAAGTGATTAACCCGACAGGTTGTTTGAATTTGACCAGTACAGTTGATGATGATTTAGAATATTTAGACAAGCTATTCAAATTTAAAGGGAAGATAAAAAAGCCAGTAATACAAAGTAAACTTCGTATTACTGGAGGCTGTAACTAGGCACTAGTTTGTAGGTGAAACTTGTGCTTTGTTATAGCTGAGGTTATCTGAAATATGGAAGCTTTCAGAACTTCGTACAGTGTTATTGTCCTGGAACACGTTAGACAACCACTGAGGCAGTGGCCAGTTTATGCGCAGGAATGGACCCAGTATAAACAAAATGGATTAGGGGACTTATCTGTTCTTTTGACTATTCATTTTAAATTATGACAACTCAAATTACTGCAAATTTAAGCTTCCATGTCCTTGTATATAGTTAACTGAACAAAACATCAAACTCGCAATAGGAATTTCTCAATGTAGATTCATTCAATATCACCAAATCATTATTAACTCTACTGGCAATGCATTGCTTTGATGAGGCCTTCGATAAATTTATAGAAGTAAAACTTGAAGTGTTTCCGAATTGGCACATTGATAATACATGTAATCTTAATCACGGTAAAAACGAACAAACTGATTTTTGAACTTCATAAATTTTTAAGCTGTTCCAGGACAATTTATACGTCCCAGCTTTAATTCTATAGGTCAACGCCTTAGACAAAGTCTCAGATTTCACGTAGCGACGCCCAATAAGCGAGCATTTAATCATTAGAGGTCGTTTGAAAATCATAATACTTTCATTAAAAGGTTAAGCACTATAAATTTTATCGATATTATTCAATACCTTGTGTAATTCACATAAAAATGGGTCATGGTGATAGAGTTTACAAAATTCACTTGAAAACATGTTTCTATAGAACGAGTGTATGTTTAGGTGTAGTGAATCAATAAATGGAACTAGAGTTAAAAGCTTACAATCTGGTTTATAAGACGACAACTAGAAAGCAAACTTGGCTTTAATTTGAATACACCCATAAGCTATTATTTCATCAGGCTCTTATATCATCAAGGACAAGCTATACTGGCACTCACTGCGCTCGCAACCTTGTCAATATAAGGCCTGAAGAAGATTGGCTTAGTATGAAGTGAATGGATCACCCTGTGAAGTTCATAATCCGTACAGTTCAAATAACAGACATACTAATTGACGCGACATACTGGTTTCAGTTCAAACGGCAGTTATCCTATATAGCACATAGTTATTGATACATGGGCAAAGGAAAATCTCATACTGCCGTGAAAACACAATTTAACTGTATAAGTCACATTACTTAATAGAGAAGGATAATAAAGAACAAATTCTCATATAGACCTGAAATCTCAAGTTAAAGGTTCCTGATCATGTACGAACTTTCGAATCCTTAAAGGCATAGACCATTTAACATAATATACATTGTGCGTAGTTGTGTGTGGGTATTTTTATATGCTTTTAAAGCTACATTAGACAACTAACATAGCTTTTAAATATGACCTTATTTTAAATTCTGAGCCATATTACCTTGATTATATCTTCAGATTTCACATAGCGTTGCCTGTTAAATATGCATATTTGATGACATTAATTAGCTAAATGATTAAATGGTTTATTTTGTGCACTTTGATCACGTTCTGTCTGGCTAGTATGTAAATATTGTGACGTGGTATCAATACTTTCATGGCCTGCATCAGCTTGAACATGTGATAATGGTCTTTGGTTTAAATTGATGTCATGAGTTATACCGGTATGACGAATATTGTGTGCGGTTAGTTTCCTCATGAGTTGACTGTCATAATCAAAACCATCTTCAAACGCTTTATCTGCTGCGAGATTTATTAAGGTATTAATTTCTTCACGAATTTGTCTTATCCCTAGGTTAGCATTTAGCATTCCAGAATCTCGACCATGACCAGCGGCTTTATGTCTAACAAAAATCGGATGCGTTTCATTGGCACTTGGTAATGCTGACAGGCCTAGATATTCTCTATAGGATTTAAGACCTGTTAGTAGTGATTTCGAAATAGCAATATTTCTTGCTTTGCCACTTTTAGAAAATGGTACATAAAAATACCAAATACCAGTATGCGGATTCTTTTTAAATTGACTCATTAATGGCGAGTATCCAGCTCTAGCGCTGATTTCAGAAATTCTAAGATAGCAACTATAGAGTAAATTAATTAAAAACAAGCTACGTTGATGTTTTTCTGGCTGCGATATTGCTAACTCAGAAACTGTAGAAACCACGTATGACCATTGTAGTTCAGTAAAAGCATGATGATTATCATCGTCATCTTTTATGTATTTTTTCTTAACAGCAAAACGACTGTATTTGAGCCATAATTGTGCAGGATTTTTCTCTGTGTATTCTTCACTAATTAAATAGCTATACATAGATGATACTATTGCTATTTTGGTTTTTAGTGCGTTATCACTCAAACTATATGGTTGTGGTTTTCCAAGTATTTTTTTACCTACAAATGGCCGCCATTGTGGATTTGGTATTCTTTCATTTATGCTTTTTTCTAGCTTAAATTGTGGCACATTAAAATAACCAATAAATTCGTTGGGAGGTGTTTCGCAGTATGCAATATACCTGGCGATATCTTTTCTAGTTACCATTATTGGCGATATTACAGCCACATCAAAACACCAATGTAGAAATGTGGTTAATTCACTTCGGTAGGCTTTATAGTTATTTTCACTATGCCGTTGCTCATATAACCAATCAGAGCAATGTTCAATAATTAAACCGGCATCAGTTACATTATCAAGAGAAATTTGAGTGATGTATTGATTAACGACACTATTACCTTCAAGTAAGAAGTCAGCAGAGTCAAAAAGCGGTAATACTGGTGGTAGAGTGTAATCCATATATTTTATATCTAATTAAAACATGTACTTATTCTAGCATTATCATGATGCCGATAACGTTATTTATCGGCATTAAAATCAATATTTTACTACTACAATCCCATTATTTGCTTACGAATCTTTGATTTGTAAAATTCCACGTTTAACTAATAAGTCCTTTATTCTTAGTGTTTCACTCTCAATTGTATGCAGTTTTTGTTTGATATCGTCAATTTTTGATGCGTTTTGCTCAATCCATTTAAACGTTTCCCCAATAACAGCAGCACCTGTCGAAAACGATATCCCTTTCAATGCGTGCGCTCTGGTTCTTATCAAATCAGATTGCCCTTCCTCTACTGCTTCAATCAATTTTTTAGTGTCTTGGGTAACACTATTCCAATACATTAATAAAATTTCGTCAGTTATTGTTTTATCATTGGTACCGATAATTTTAATTAAGTGCTTAAAATCAATACTATCATTAGCCTTATGACGCTCAGTACAATCTACAACCTCCCCTATAGCTTGTGTGTTTTTTTTCCGACTCATATATTTACTTAGGGCAATTTTTAGCATTTTTAATTCAACAGGCTTAGCAATATAATCATTCATCCCTGCCCTAATACAATTTTCAAATTCACCTACAAGCCCATTGGCAGTTACTGCAATAATCGTCGTTGGGCTTAGCCCTTTGCGACTTTCTTCTTTACGGATTTTTTTTGTTAGCGCAAATCCATCCATATTAGGCATATGACAATCAGTAAGTATTAAGTTGAACCTGCCTGTTATCCATAATTTATATGCAGCATTTCCATCTACTGCTATTTCATGTTCATATCCTAGACTTTCCAATTGATTACTTAATACTAATCTATTCGTTGGCTCATCTTCTGCGAGTAAAATCAGATTACGATTTCGCTTTTTATCTACTTTAAGCGCTACCTCTACCCTATGGTTTTCCTCTATTTCTTTGTTTAGATCTAGTGTTGGGCTTTCAAGTTCACATAAAATAGCTAAACCATGGATTAAGTCGCTGGGTTTTAACGGCTCACACTTGACGACATAGGTCAGTGGATCAATGTAGCCATTATTTTTTATCTGATGTGGATTTAAAATTATTGTTTTTAAGCTTGTTGATTCTAAAATATTAGTTTTATCGACTGCAGATGTAATCACTACAACTTGTTCATCTTTTATGGAGCACAAATTCTCTAGCTTATCAATTCCAACTTGGCTGACATGTAAAGGGTTTAATTGGGCTATAATGTCCTGACAACACTTCGAAAGTTCTTTTGATTCATGAATAATATAAAAACGGTATTCACTAAAATCTAAATGTTCAAATTCATATTTCGTATTTTTATTTTTAGTTATAGGGATTGACAGTCTAAAACAACTGCCCTTTCCTAATTGACTTGTTAATTTAATTTCACCACTCATTAATTCACTAAATGATTTACAAATACTTAACCCTAAACCTGTGCCACCAAATTTTCTTGTAGTCGATGTGTCAGCTTGAATAAAAGGTGTAAATAATTTTTTTTGTTGTAACTCTGAGATCCCAATACCGTTATCTATGACATCAACAACCAAAGAAACACTAATCCAATCAAATCTTGTTTTTATAATCACAACACCTTTTCTTTCTAAGCTTGAAAATTTTATCGCATTGCCTACCAAGTTAAGAATTATCTGTCTGAAGCGTACGGCATCAATTTTAACTTTATCTGGGATTTTTAAATCAGGACAAATATATAGCTGTATATTTTTATTATTTGCATTGATACAGAGTGCATCTACAGCTCTTTCTATTAAAGAAAGAATGCTTACTGATGTCAGTTCTAGTTCAATTTGTCCCGATTCAATTTTTGAAAAATCTAAAATGTCATTAATAATATCTAATAACGAAAACGAAGAATCCTTTATGGTTGCCGTCATACGCTTTTGTTCTGTATCTAAGTGAGTTTGTCTGAGTAAATCAATCATACCGATTACACCATTCATTGGTGTTCTGATCTCATGACTCATAGTTGCTAGAAATCTAGATTTGGCTTCGTTAGCATGTTTTGCCGCTTGGGTTTCTTTTTCTAACTCGATTTGAATTAATTTTTCATGGGTAATATCAATATTGATGCCAAACATCATTGTGGGTTTATTATTTTCATTACAAGATACATTCGCCGCGCACCGAACCCAAACTAACTCATTGGTTTCAAGGTTAAAAACTCTAAACTCAATTTTAAAAGAGCAGATGTTATGAATAGCAGCTAAGATATGATGTTTAATTTCTTCAACGTCTTCTGGGTGAACAGCATTAAGCCAATCTTGGTAAACAAGCTGTTGGTCTAAATTGATCCCATATAGCAGTCGCGTACCTTCATCCCACTTTAATTTATTCGTAACTAAATCTAACGACCAATTATTTACACCTCCTGCCTCTGATGCGATAGTGAGTCCGGCTAATAGCTCTTCTCTTTCTTTACTTATATTTATTAGCGCTGTTTCTATATTTTTTCTATCTGATATATCTTCAATTACAGCGATCATATAAATAGGTTGGTTTGTGACATTATCACACACTAATGATACTGATATGTTAGCCCAAAACTCACTTTTATCTTTCCTAACATACTGTTTATCTAGGTTAAAAAAATAAATTTCTTTACGAAGCAGTTGCCTAATTAGCATCTCTGATTTTTCTATATCAGTATCAACAGTCAAGTCTTTTATTGATAACTTACAAAACTCTTTCTCGCTGTAACCAAAAATTTTGCATAGCATTGGGTTAACTTCAACAATGTATGAATCAACATTTACTCTTGCGATACCAATTGCAGCTTGATTAAAAGCTGATTTGTAAATCATTTCTTTATTAAATAGTTTTACATACAAATCTATTTCGCGTTGTAATTGTTCTTGTTCCGCGGTGATATCTCTTATTAGTGCGAGGTACAATGTTTCATTTTCATGTGGTAGTTTACTAATTGAAATTTCTATAGGGATATATAATCCAACTTTATTTAAAAAATATAACTTTTCAGGTTTACTCACTAATTTTTTAATCCGCTCAATCATAGTGTCAGTTGATTTTTGATGAGTAGGTTCCGTAAAAAACAAAAATAGTGATAAATGGCTTGTTATTATGTCGTCTTTACAACAGACCAAAATCCTTTCCACTCGTTCACTAACATTCAAAATAACACCGTCTTTGTCTATTAGAATATAACCGTCTTTACTTAATTGTGATAAAACATTTTTATTAAAAACATAAAATATTTTCTCTATTAGGTCGTTATTCGGTTTTTCAGGAATGACTTCTTTCCTACAATGGGTAGTTGGAGTTTCGATAATAGCTAGCTCATGCTTATTCAATTTACTTAAATGTAGATAAAGGATTAGCAGCCAACATGTAGCGAAAAAAGTGAGTGTTATCATATGGCCAGCTAAAACAACAATAGCAGCAAGTAACAAAACCCCATATATTATAAAAATGGAACCAACCCTTTTAAGTCCGTTCACATGTTAATTCCCTTTGAAATTTTACCCCGTAATCAAGCCCCTCCTTATTAATAACCGTTATTATTTTATTGGCTGGAAAAGGTTTACAGAAATAGAATCCTTGAGCAATATTGCACCCCAGTTTCTTAATTACATCTACAGTTTCTTTTGATTCAACACCTTCTGCAATCGCTGTCATTTTAAGATCATTGGCAAGTAAAATACTTCGTGTAAACAAAGCTTGAGACTTAGTATTTGTAACAATATTTTCAACAAAGCATCTGTCTATTTTCAGTTCATGAAAAGGTAACATATGTAATTGTTCTAGTGAGGCAAAGCCTGTACCAAAGTCATCGATTGATAGTTTAAATTTCATCATGCGTAATCTCAGTAAAGCTACAATCATCACTGATGGGTTTGAAGGGATTGCAGTTTCAGTTAGCTCGCAAGTAATCGAATTGCAAGATATTTTATTTTTACTGGTTACTTCTTCTAACCAAAAAGGTAAGTCCTCTTCATCAAGCACTTTACCTGAGATGTTAATTGATAAACTCAACGAACGATATTTTACATCCAATTTAGCAAAGTTTTTTATGGCATCTTCAACAACAGCTTTGGTAATACTTAGAATAAATTTATTTTCTTCTGCTGCATGTATAAATTGAGAAGGCGAAATCACTTTATCACCATCAACTATTCTAGCTAATGCTTCAAAGCCACAAATTTGCATGGTGTCAAGATTATATTGTGGTTGTAAGTAAGCGCGAACATTACCTTTATTTAAGTGATACTCTAATTGTTTAGATGTGAGGGTTGCTATGACTTGTGTTTGAGGCATGCTATCAGCATTAGTGGCTTTAACCAAAAACTCACTCAGCATTGTTGCGGTGATGGGTTTACGAACTACACCAAGAATATTAAGATGATAATAAGTGGCTAATACTTTAGCAGAATTAAGTAAAGTTTCACCTTCTCCGCTGAATAATACAATAGCACTGGTATATTGAATTTCTATGAGTCGTTGAAGTAAATATAATCCGTCTTTTACGGGCATATTTAAGTCACAAAATATCAAATCAAAATGTTTTTGTTTGATTAAATTAAATGCTTCTAATCCATCAGCCGCCTCGATAATTTCATAAGTCCCTAGTTGTTCTAGACTTCTTGTGAAAATTCGTCTAACTATTGGCTGGTCATCTACTACTAAAATTGAGTTAATGTGCTTTTTCACTCAGATTTCACCCATCGAATGTCCATTTCTTACTATGAGTATAGACCACTTAAACAAAACAGGTAGATAAACTAATTTCTATATTTTTAGTATTTTACAGGCAGCAAACATACCCGAGTATTCTTTAAATTAATTAACGAATTTTAAATAATCATTATTAATAACTGCATGTTATTAAACATTTATTTTTCTAACCATGCTAACGCCTTTGCTTTTTCTTCAAAAAACTGTACCTCACCACTCATAAACCAAGCTGCAACTTTAGCACTATAATTTTGCCAATTTTTATTACCCCAAATAGCCACTTTTTTAAATTCATTATTATGTTGCAGGCCAAGTTTTAAATCATCCCAGGCTGCTCGAAGTTCCCAGCCATCAAGTTCAGTTCCATCAATAAACACGTTTACTTTCGGGTGTTTTACCTCAGCTAACGCCGCATCGAGTAATGGCGTTATGACTAAATAGTCGTTATGAGTTAAAGTGCCAGTCGCCTTTAATGATAAGTACACATCGTCGTTAACCCGTTCTATACCAATACTCAATCCATGTGTTTTTACAGATGACATAATAAACCCCTTAGTTTATTGTGAGTATAATTAAATTTAGCAGCTTTTACGCATAATTAAAGCTTTTGTTAGCTTTTAATGAGCACCTGATTGATAGAGGTTTATTTTAAGAACTGACTTTAACACTTGTAAAAATCTAGCAGCTGTAACAATAAAATCTGTGATTGTTGTTAAGGGTTATATCATTTTTAAGGCAAGTTAGAAACATAGAAGAACTTCGGGTTACTCATTGAAAAGTATTGTCTTTTTATATAATCAACCCCACTCATTGAGGCTGTGACCGCCTCGTAAGCTATAATTAAGTTATTTGTCTAGCTTAACAATATGGGTTCTTTCTTGTTCACACTCATAAGACCCCATTTCAAACTCACGGCAAATCCACGGTCTATTTTCATAAATAGTACACATTAACGTTTCTCTATCTACTGCAGCGCACCATCCATCATCTAATCGTTTCATGGTTTGGCTACCCCAGCTGTCTTCACTGATGTATTGCTCTGGTACACCGGTGTCAGAAATAATCATCACTTCAAGTTTGCAGCAGCATGCTTGGCAACTTGAACAGGTGATTTCTGGATCAACAATGGTCGTGATATCAATAGTCATAATTTACAGCTTATAAGTAATGGCAAGTTTGAAGTGGCTTTTGAGGTTATGTTTTACGTTTTGGTAAAGCATAGAGTGTTAAACCTAAATATACAGCGGATAATAGCTTAACGAAGTGTTATTCACTATCGCAATTGTCATTTAAAGACTCAATTTAGTGATGTTTTATCATTGACAAGCCAAGCTGATGAAACATCCATCAGCTATTGAATGAATTGACCTCAGCTTCAGTAAGGTAACGCCATTGATTACTGGAAGTATTTAATTTTATCTCACCTATTTGCTCACGATGAAGCTGGGTTACTTTATTGCCCACAGCAAAAAACATACGTTTAACTTGATGGTAGCGACCTTCAGTAATACTTAGTAGTACCTGGCTTTCGTTTACTGTTGTGATTTTAGCTGGCAATGTCGGTTTGGTTTCACCGTCCAGTAAAATCCCCTGCTCTAACTGTTTAATCGCTTGAGTTGATAGCGATTTAGCTAAATGTACCCGGTATAGTTTCGCGCAGCTCATTTCAGGGCGAGTAATATTAAAAGACCATCTGCCATCATCAGTAATGAGCACTAAGCCCGTTGTATCTGCATCAAGCCTGCCAACAATATGTAATTCGTCTTTATTATCGATATCAATATCGTTAAACAATGAAGGATAATGTCCATCGACATTTGAACAAATCTTGTCTGCCGATTTATGCAAAAGTAGATATCGAAATGGCCTTGGAGTTAACGTCTGACTATTTAACTGTATGAGGTTATTCTCATGGACTTGGTGTTTTACATCCTTGATAACCCCATGATTGACACAAACTTGCCCTGCTTCAATTGCGGTTATCACCTGAGTTTTAGTCAGTGCAGTACTTCTTAATACAAATTTATCTAAACGCATAAGGTCCTAATACAATTGCCAATAATCGCTTCAAATAACTCGTTTAATTCCAGCTTTGTTCAATTGCGGTCGATAACGCAGAAGAGTAACTTGATAAAATTGCAGAGTGTCCAGCGGTAAACATGGCAAAAGAAGCATCTATAGGTTCTACAATACCTGTGCTCGTTACATCAACATTTAAAGTTGGAAACAACATCGTTTTAGATTTGATTACGATATCTTGTGCTTCCGTTAGTGAATACTCATCATTAGAGAATGCGGCATTAGACAAAATCGATAGCTCTGAATCTGAAACTTCTTCTATACTTGTGGCATTGTCTAAGGCAAGTACTGAATCTTCACTTGAGTCTGCTAAGTTTGCGATTTTATAATCTTCAGGCTCAGACCATGTGTAGCTATAACCACTATCAAAATCATAAATTCGACTATTTTCAAACTCGATTTTTGCTATCGCACCATCAGCAGGCAAATGAAAAATTACTCGGCTAGCATTGGTACTTTTGGCATAACTATTTTTTAATAACACATCATTAAACGTGTATTCTACTCTTAGTTCAAGGGCACTTTCGTCATTGTAATTGCTGACACAATGAATGCTTATGTTGTCGGTAGCATTACATAAACGTTTAACCGTTGTCTCTGATAAACCTAGTTGTTGAGCATTACTGCTAAAGTTTTTATCTATTTTTGAGTCTTCATCATCGTCTCCGGGATGTAAAATACCGTCGATGAGATCACAACCGCCAAGGTTCAAACACAACACGCTAAAAGCAACGAGCTTAATTTTTGAATCCATTTAACTACTACTCCAATATCTAATATCACCTCATTTTGACACGATAGCATTGTTTTTATAGGTTAAATAGTAAAACCTTAGCTTCATCATGCTTGCTTTCAAAGCTTTAAAATTAAGTCAACATTCATGGTTATTTCAGCTCCAACATCATTAACGTTTAATTCCTATGGTCTAAATATCAACCAGCTCATTAAACACAGCCTATATATGTAGGATTCAATCCTTCATATGGCATTCAGCACAGCGTTAATGATTGATTATGATGTATTTAAACAAATCATCGTAAAAACTTAAAACAGTAGTTATCGGCCTAATTTTAGGTGATTTTAAACATATTTTACGAATTAAAAATTTAGGGTAATAGAATGAAAAAGACATTGGTTGCAGCATTACTTATTTCACTATCTGCAGGTGTTTCTGCAGAGACATTGAAAGAAGCAGCCCATCATAAATTAGACTCAGCAATGGAGCAGTTAATAACATTAGATGAGCAAACTGATATTCTTATCACTGTTGATAAAAATGCTAATTTTGAACGCGTTACCTATCAAGGATTTGTCAAAGACGTTTATAGCGAAATTTATACCACAAGCCACAAAGCTAAACAGCTTGGGCTTGAAAAAGTGAACAAATTCTATGTTTTTAATGAATCTAATATAGATAAGTTAAGTGATAAAATTGCCGTAAAAATTGATCAAGATAAACCAAAGGCATTCTCAGTTGATTTGTACCGAAACTATCGCAATGACTCTGGTAAATTTAGCTATATCGCTCGTATTATTGAATACAAATAGACTTTTTATTTACCGGTGACTTTTTATTAAAATTAAGCAGGCTGTTGAATATCAGTCTGCTATATCCTTAGCTATTTCAATAGCTCTTGCTTGCACATTCCATTTCGCCTCTAGCTTAATAACCTGTTCAGATAACGCTGTTAACTGCCCTTGTTGTTCTTGCTTTGGCTGGATTTTATTTTGCATAAAAACAACTTTTTGTTAATTGCTCCACCAGCAAACCAGCATGAACTCAACTTTTACTTCTACGTTTGTATCTTCTTGGGCACTAGCTTGTGACTTAAGTGAGCGACTAAGCCTTAAAAGCTGGCAATCAATCAACCCCTTTGATGAGTAGTTGTCAAAGTAAAGTTGCTGCAGTTGCGCCATTTGCGCTAAATCAGCCACATAATGACTAATGCTGATAATCTCTGAGTTGAGGTGAGCCACAACTAAGTTTGACGATGTTGGCAACATTTCAAAATACTTAACCTGGCAGGTTTGGTAGGTTTTACCCTGATGATTAGTGGTAAATATTTGATCGTGCGTAGTTTGCATGAAGGCAGTAACATCTTCAACTGACTGCCAAAACCCGAAAACCACGGCGGTATTTATGTTTTTATCATGCAACGGTGCAGCATAATTTTGCAAAGGTAGTTTATTTAAATCAGCGCGCCAGCCACCCGCTTGTGCTAAAAATCCGCTACAATTTTCTAATTGCTGCCAAGCACATTGGCTTGCTGTAAAAGCGGCAACATTATCATCATCTACAGTGCAGCTAATTAGTTTTAAAATTGTCATTACCCATCCTTATGCATTGAATTTAATCAGTTACATTATTTTGCTAATCGCTTTGCATAGCGATTAGCTAACAGTGCACAATAAAAAATCTGTATTGGGTGATACAGCATGATGGGTAACAAAATCATTCCCAATGCGGGATCAGATCCAAAAATAACCTGCGCCATCGGTACACCAGCTGCCAAGGTTTTTTTAGTGCCGCAAAACACCGCGGCGATTTCATCTTCCTTATTAAATTGACATCGCTTAGCGCCCCATTGGATCCCATGCACCATAAACAACAGCACTAGGGTACAAATGGCAATACAATACAGCAGTAACCAAGCTGAAAATTCACTCCAAATACCATTAATAACCGAATCACAAAAGGCATTGTAAACAATCAAGATGATGACGATTTTGTCTACTTTGTTTATCACGGATTTATGTTTCTCTATAAAGCGCAGTAATAACGGCCTTAAAAGCTGGCCAACAATCATTGGAATTAATAATAGTTTGGCGATAGAAAACACCGAATCCATCAGGTTTAATTCAGCGCCATCGAGATTCATAAACAGCTGAATAAATAATGGCGTTATAAAAACGCCTATAATACTTGAAAGCGATGCATTGAAAATTGCCGCAGGTATGTTGCCTTTGGCTACGCTTGTCATTGCTACTGAAGAAGATATGGTACTTGGCAATACGAATAAATAGCAAAAACCAAACGCTAGCGCTGCAGGCATAAAGGCTAAAAGTGAATCCCCAAAAAGTAGCCACAGGATCGGGTAAGCAATAAAAGTGGCCGATTGAATATAAAGGTGTAGTCGCCAGTTAGTAACGCCCGCTTTTATTGCCTTAGGTGACAGGTTAAGCCCATGTAAAAAAAACACCATGGCAATACCAATAGCCGTTACTTGATCAAGCTGTAATATCCCGCCAGACTTGCCCACATCAGCTGACACCATAGCCAATGCAATCGCTGCAACCATAGCGACTAAAAACCATTCTTGTTTTAATTTACTCATTATATTCATATCAAAAAATTTAACCTTAACAACTTAAAAACGTAAACTTATTAAAAAATCTCTTTACTGCAATGATTCTTAGGTTGAATTTTTTTCACGACTTTTTGATGTGCCGAATAAAAAGCGAACCTAGGGGCTCAAACACTGTTAGCAAGCATGACCAACAGCAATTTAATTTAACAGCCAATATATAAACTTACGACCATTAAAATTGCACTTTTATAAACTATTTCCTCGTTGAGGCGTATAACTATGCATCTTCTTTCTAACAGGATTCACCTATGTTTGGCATATTCAAACGAGATCCCATTAAAAACTTACGCAAGCAATATGATTTAACGCAAGAACAAGCCATGCAGGCACAAAGAAAGGGGGATATAAAAAGTTACGCTAGCCTTTCCTCTGCAGCAGAGAGTATTTGGCAACAGATTGAATTAGCACAACGACAAGCTAGTAAGTAGCTTTAAAACTCCAAATAGTTTAAATAGACAGAAGCTATGCATCATCATCTAAAGTCATGGCCTCTTTTATTTCATCACTATCAAAGCCTTTTCGAGATAAGTAAGCATAGGCTTTGGACTTTTCTTTATAGTCGGATAAATCATAACGCTTTTTAGCCAGCTGACTTTTACAACTGAGATAAAAGTCTAACTCTTCTGTTAGGCTTAGTTGGTATATCAGCTCTTCGAAATCACTGACATCAAGAAGCCGCTGTTTTAATTCTTGCAAGATCAGCGTTTTGCCTTTGCCTTTATTATACAACTTGATAATTTCAGACTTCAGGTCAGCCTTGTCTGCTTTTATGGCTAATTTACTGCGCAGGGTGTCAACTTGAGGGTGTTGTGATAGTGCGTAATCAATTTCAGCGCGAGAAAACCCTTTGGTGGTCATCTGTGAATAAACTTTTTCTTTATTAGTGCCATGAAAGTGTTCAAATTTGTTTTGCAATCGCGCTGTCGCCATTTCAAATGAATCGACATTTTGCTCATGCATGACTTGTTCAATTGCGGTATCAATTTCAGCAACTGATACGCCTCTTAATTGTAATTTACGTTTGATAGCGCCTTTACCCGTCTCATGACTAAAGGCCAGTTCGCAATAGCGAACGGCAAAATCAAAATCTTTTTTCAAATAGCCACTTTCAATGAGTCTAGCGAGAACAGTGTCAATCCATTGCTGGTTATCGGTTTTACGCTCAAGCTTGGTGCGAATTTCATTGATAGTAAAATCTTGCTGACCAAGGTGCCAATAGGCACTGTTGAAAACATTCTCGATTGTTTTGGCTTGACGAAGTGGCTTACTTTGCATAAAAAATTTTAATTGATTAGAAATGACAAAGGCAGTTTAGCAGACCACTACTCTGTTCAGAACTAGAAGTTCCTGCCACGGTAAAATGTCTGCTTTATTCGTGGTAAATATTAATCGCTTTATGAATATTAACTATGCCCGTACATCTTAATTGTGACCGTACATCTTAATTATTTGCGTAGTGGACACAATCATTCTTTTTAGCCGTTTGTTGCAGCAGTTGTTTTAACTCTGTTTTTCCACCGCTTTTAGTATCATTGATTTGTTGTTCAATGGTTTGTGTTTGCATGACAATTTTTTCAATCGCTGTTTGTCTTGCGCCCTCTTCTGACTGGCCTGATAACACGAGTTGTTCAACAAGATCTGAATAGCGTTCGTAGACTACTCCTTTATAATAATCGGCCTGTGAAGTCATCGGAGTGTGGGCATATACAATTGAGCAGCTTAAAGCACTATTGATTTGCGTGAATGAATCCTGAATTTGAATGACAACGGGCTTTTGAGTCGATGGGCTAGCGCTCGCGTCAAAAGATAATATTGCTAACATTGAAATGATAAATACTTTTTTCATTATGTTTACTCCCGTTGATGAACAACTGAATTCTGATACTGATAATAAGCTTTAAACTTGCCTCTATTTTACCTACGTAAGCTAAACGTAAGCTGAACAAACAATTAACTTTTAACGTTTTTCCTTAAAGAATGCTTATTAGGTTATTTTCGGCTAATGGTTCGACAGCAGCTCGATAATAGTCGCCACTCAATCTTAAACACTCACGCTTACCTTGCTCATAATTTAGTACTTAGCAATGCTGTTTAGTTCAGCTCACTCAGCAAAGCATTCCCTCAATGACCCATAGCAGATTAAATAACCAACAATTCGCACACTTATTCGACAACCTTACGGAATTTATTGCCAATTTTACGGGGACAGCTATAATACTGTATAAACATACAGTACTGTTGAGTGTCGATTGTTATGAAGGTTATTCCTATTTTTGCTTGTGCCGGTATTACTGGTTTTGAAAGTCCTGCTGCTGAATATCGGCAACTGCCATTAAGTTTAGATGAGCTATTGATTGAACATCCCAGTGCCACTTTTATTGGCCAAGCTAGCGGCGACTCTATGGAGAAAATCGGCATTTTTGATAAGGATATTCTCATTGTGGATCGCCATGTCAGTGTCGAAAACCATGATGTGATAGTGGCAAACTATAACGGCAACTTTGTCTGTAAGCTCATTGATATCAAGCGGCGATTATTATTATCGGCAAATGATCTTCACCAGAGTGTCACGATACAAGAGTATGACAACTTCAGTGTTGAAGGCGTGGTGATCCGTTCAATCCGTTGTCATCGCCAAAGCCCTATATTAGTTAATAACTAATGTTAGCGGATTAAACTAACGACTAACGGACAGTTAAATTATGTATGCACTCGTTGATGCCAACTCTTTTTATTGCAGCGCCGAGCAAGTGTTTCGCCCAGAGTGGCGTGGCCGTCCTATCGTGGTGCTGTCCAATAACGATGGTTGCATTGTGGCGGCTAACCGCCAGGCAAAAGCATTAGGAGTGGGTAAATTTGGTCCTTACTTTGAAGTGCGCGATTTTTGTGAAAAAGCAGGCGTGATTGCGCTTTCCTCCAATTATGAGCTTTATGCCTCTTTGTCTCACTCTATGATGGAAGTGATTGGCCGCTTTGCACCTGAGCAACATATTTACTCTATTGATGAGTCATTTCTGTCATTTAAACATTGTTACCCTGCGATCCCGTGTTTATTAAGCCATGCCGCTATGATCCGCCGCGCGGTATGGAAAGAAACCCGTTTACCTGTGTGTGTCGGTATTGCTGCCACCTTAACCCTTGCCAAAGTGGCCAATCATGCCGCTAAAAAGCTCCAGGGCTATAACGGGGTATGTTATATCCAATCCATTGAGCAAAGAAATGCCATTTTAGCGACAATGAAAGTCACCGATGTGTGGGGGATCGGTTCGCGGATCGGTAACAAATTACATGCCATGGGGATCACCACCGCACTGGATCTGGCTAAATTACAACCAGGCATTGCTCGTAGCCAATTTAGTATTGAAATCGAGCGTACAGTCAGAGAGCTCAATGGCGAGGCTTGTAAAGGCTGGGATAGCGCCAGAGCAGATAAACAGCAGATCTTTTCAACTCGTAGTGTCGGTGAACGTATTAGCGATATAGACTCATTATTACAGGCGCTCAGTAAGCATGCTGGTATCGCGGCAGCCAAAGCCAGAAAGCAAGGCTCTGTGGCTAGCACCATACTGATCTTTGCCAGTAACTCCCCTTATGATGAACAGCCTAATGGCTTTAAATATCATTACCGCTGTGCATATCCAACTAATGACAACCGTGAAATCATCAGTTACGCAGCAGAAATTGCCCGTAAGCTTTATAACCCCAATACTCGCTACTATAAAATCGGGATTGGATTGTTAGATTTATCACCGGTCAAACATTTGCAAACAGACTTGTTTGCCCCAGTAAAAGATCCTGCCTTGATGCAGGTTTTTGATAAGTTAAATCAACGCTACGGTAGTGATGCAATATTTGTCGCCGCCCAAGGTATTGGAGGTAAATGGCATATGCGCCGTGAGCTATTAACCCCGCAATACACCAGCTGTTGGCAAGATATTCCGCAAATCCACTGTGGCTAAATTGGTGATAAATTGATTTGCGTGTGCTGGTTTTTATTCTGACTTGGTTCAGGTTTAGTTGTGGCTTTAAATTAGCGTAAAATGGACAACTAATATCAAACCCAAACAGTACATTAATCGATCTTAAGCTCAACAAAAATACAACTTAGCCAACTCTAGCTGTTCAAAAAACACTCTCCAGTTCACAGTTTTATATCTAATCACATGAGCGAGGCTATTATGCGATTTTAGCCATTGTGTTATTGCTGAAAAAAACGACAATACGCATCCTTAATTTTCTTGGATTGTGCTTGCCTGTGTTAGATTTTTCCGCATTTGATTTTCAGTTTATTGCCGAACCCCTATTTTACTTTCAGCTTATTGGCTTTGTCTCAATGGCCATTGGCTGGTGGGCAAATAGCCAACAACAAGACTGCAAATTTATTCATGGCAATATGATAGCGTCAGTACTTACCGCAATCCATTTAGGCTTATTAGGCAGCTTTCTCGGCATGGCCAACCAACTAGTTAATGTTATTCGCTTTCGTTTATGTCAAAGTTTGAATAGCAATAACCAGCAAAATCTTGCATCGACTGCCTGGTTAACATCACCTTTAGCCATGTCACTCAGCTTTAGTATTATTGCCATGACGCAGGGTTTTCTATGGGCTGAGCATTGGAGTGAATGGTGCGCGGTTATCGCTGCAGTCGTAATGAGCTTTAGTTTATTCTTCTTAGCGGGCAGTCAACTAAGGTTAGCTATGGTTGCCAGTAATGGATTAAACCTGATGCTTTCAATATATTTGATGTCATGGTCAGGAATACTCTACCAAGTAATGACAATAGCAATATTGGCACTAGGGCTTATGCGCGAATTTAGCGACTACTATAACGACCAGCTCAACCAAAACTTTGAGCAAAATAGTGCCCTTGAAAGCTGTAATGAAACACAAGTGGCATTGTCTAAAGGTTAAAGTAATTAGCTTGAATCAATTCAGTTAGGATGAGTAAACCCTGTGGTAATAAGCAATTAAGAGCGAGTCATATTACTCACTCTGCTAATGCTAATACCAATGACTCGCAACGAAAGCACATTCACTAGAACGCATTCACTAAAGC
Source organism: Shewanella sp. 10N.286.51.B8 (assembly GCF_041469325.1). Lineage (NCBI taxonomy): Bacteria > Pseudomonadati > Pseudomonadota > Gammaproteobacteria > Alteromonadales > Shewanellaceae > Shewanella > Shewanella sp. 10N.286.51.B8. The sequence goes on along the minus strand of NZ_JBFRKG010000010.1, from coordinate 94,248 downwards.
GCATTAAGGTACGACTTTAACGCTTTAAGCCTAACAGTCGCCGCGCCAATGATATCCATAAAGCCCAATGCTGGATGGGGTTTCTCAGCAGAAATCCAAGCTGAGCCGGTTGCCCCAATCGGTAATGAATAACCTTCAGGTTCTTCAAACTCAATAACGACTGTACGACCATGAGAGCCGCCATTGTTACCCACATGCTGGCGCACATGTTGACTGCCACTCATGGGGTTAATCATGGCTTCGCCCGTACCTGAAGTAATGCTGTGCACTCTGCCTCTAAAGATTTCTCCCGGATAAGCATCCACATAGAACTCGGCAAACTGCCCAGGTTTTATATAGCGATATGATTGATCGGCGATGCGCATTTCTAAAAATTTCTTACTGGTATCAAACAAGTGCATATTACCCAAGCGGGTGCCTTCAGTTACATTGGTAATGGCAAGCTGCCCATCATATTGAGCCCGTATTTCACGACGTGAATCTGTCCATTTAGCCGATTCAATATCAGCCTCAATAGCTTGCATTTGCGCTGTTTGCGCGCCCAACTGGGCAATATTGGCAGCCACTTGGGCACGATTGGCATCAATCTGCGCTTGTAAATTATCGCGGTCCACCTGACTTGCATGCTCTTTTAAGGCCGTTAGACGCGCTAAATTACGCTCATCATTATTGATACTGACATTTAAAGCGTTAATTTGTTGGATTGCGGCAGCGTGCTGCGCTTGTACTGCATTTTTACTGGCTTCAAGGGCTTTGATTTGTTCCGTGCTATCCACTGATACTAAGGTGTAAATCAAGTCCCCTTTTTTAACGATTTGGTTATGAGTCACATAGACGTTTTCAACTTCCTGACCAATGAGTGGACTTAGCACTGCATGAGGCGCTTTAATGGTTGAGCTATCGGTTAAATCAGCGGGTGACCAAAAGCGATGGCCAGTAAACAATGAAAAAGCAATAAACATTCCTAAACCAATGGTGCGTACCGCATTAGTAAGGTTCCATTGAATGACCCCTAATTTGACTAAGAGCCATATAATTAACACATAAGGCAACATGATCTCTTTCATGATTTAACTCCTTTGATGCCATTACTAATGATGCTTGATAACCGTTTAGATAGGACATCCCAGCGCCCAAAAGCAATGATTATCGCCAGTACCCACCAGGTCTTATCAATAAACAAACCACATAAAGATAAAGCAAACACAATTTGGGTATGGGCACTCGACATGGCTTCTGCCTTATGAACTGCAACTTCATGTAATTTCCAAAATAACAGCAGTACATAGCAAATGATCAAAATGGTGACCACAAACACAAAGCCCATAAAAAATTCAGAATCTAATAGGGTTAAAATGCTGGGGTAGCCATTAACAAAGTAGCCTTCAGGTAATTGCTTACCGTGTATTTGAGTGAGTAATGAGAAGCCATAACTTAAAAGTCCGATAACCGATAACGATAAAATAAATGTGGTCATTTTTCGCACATAGAAAGATAACTTATTGCTCAATGATGGTTGAACCGTGTCGATATCAGGTAATTCAGTCATAAAGATCCTAAAAACATGAGATATTTAACAGGGAGAGTAACAATGTCTCGCTGTATATGAGCTGAATACTAGCAATAACTCACTGTGATAACGGAATAACCGATATTCCAAATGAACTATTTACTTTAGTCCCAATGTACGCTTCGAATTTATAGTGTAATATATTGTTAAATTGCACTTATTTATCGGTATCTCATGGATTTGAATGCACTGAATGTGTTTGTCACCCTGTATAGATCAGGCTCGACCCAAAAAGCCGCCAAGCAACTGGGCCGCTCACAATCATTTGTCTCAAAAGTATTGGCTCAATTACGTGAAGAACTAAGCGACCCGTTATTTATTCGCACCGCTAATGGCCTACAACCCACCAGTTATGCCGATAAAATCGCCCCGCAAATCCAAAGTTCTATCGAGCAAATTAGCTTAGCCCTAGAACCAGAATACTTTGACCCTAAAAACCTGCAGTTCATTTCGGTGCACTTAGGCGAACCCTTGATGGTATTAATGGGTAAAAGCCTAATCAATGAATTACGCAAACAAACCAATGCCACCATAGAGTTAAGACAATGGCGAAAATCCAGTAATGATGGCTTGATCGATGGCTCCATTGATATCGGCGTGCAATCATTGCGAGACAGACCGCAGCAGCTGTATCAGAAAAAAGTGGCTTCTGGTTATGTTACTAAAGTGGGCAATGAGCAAGGGGAATTTGTAAAGCTATTAGTTGATGATTTAAATGAACATGTTGAATATTTTCGTGAATTAAATGAAAACCATAATCCGACAATCATTACCGACAACTATAGTTTACATCGCCAATTACTGGCCGATCATTACTCCTATAATTTTAAAATCGATGCTGAATTGCACAAAAAAGAAGTCGCCATAGACATGGCGATTATTTGTAGCTCATCGCGGCGCCATGAAGCTAAAATAGTATGGCTATCAGAGATATGTAAAAACGTCTTATTACAAGCAATTACCACGCGTTAATGATTATGCTGAGGGTATTATGAGCCAAAGAAGTATTCACACATTATTTAAACCCACTTCCATCGCCGTTATTGGAGCCTCAAATAGTGAAAAGCGCGCGGGGCGCGTGTTGATGAAAAACTTATTGGCCAGCGGCTTTTCAGGGCCCATTATGCCCGTAACCCCTAAATATTCCGCCGTTATGGGCGTATTGGCTTATCCCAATATTGAATCGCTGCCCATTAAACCCGATTTAGCCGTGATATGTACTCGCGCCAGTCGCGTACCTGATATCGTCGAAACATTGGCGCAGTTTGGCTGTAAAATCGCGATAATTATGGCCTCAGGCATGGCTGATGAGTTTGATGAACATGGTGTTAGCCTGTTAACTCAAACGCTGCAAAATGCAAAACGTTACGGCATGCGAATATTGGGATCAAATAGTTTAGGGATGATTATTCCCACCATTGGTCTTAATGCGAGCCTAGCGCATACCGGCGCTAAAAAAGGCAAAATTGCGTTTGTGTCACAATCTGCCGCCATTTGTACTACGGTGCTGGATTGGGCTAATAATAAAGACATCGGCTTTTCATCGTTTATATCTTTAGGTGATGCATCTGATATAAATTTTGATGAATTGCTCGATTATTTAGGTCGTGATAGCCGCACCAGCGCCATTATGCTTTATATTGATTCTATTAGTGAAAAGCGTCATTTTTTATCCGCAGCGCGCGCAGCAGCCCGTAATAAACCCATATTTGTGATTAAATCGGGTCGCAGTGCTGAAGGCGTTAAGGCCGCTATGTTGCACACAGGCGGTAAAGGCGGCAATGATGCCGTCTACGATGCCGCCTTTAAGCGTGGTGGTATGTTGCGGGTGCATGACTTAATTGAACTGTTTGCCGCAGTTGAAAGTTTGGCCCACTCCACGCCATTAAAAGGTGAGCGAGTCGCCATAATCAGTAATGGCGGCGGCCCTGCAGTATTGGCCGCTGATGAACTCATTATTAAAGGCGGTAAACTGGCACAGTTGTCAGATGACACCATCACTCAATTAAATCGCATATTGCCAACAACCTGGTCTGGTCAAAATCCAATAGATATTGTCGGTGATGCTGACAGTAAACGTTATAGCCAAGCACTAACTATATTGATGGATAGCCAAGAAATGGACGCTATTTTAGTGCTGCATTCACCATCAGCATTAGAAGAAAGTGACCAAATCGCCCAGAGTTTAATTGATGTCATCAAGGGCCATCCAAATCGAAACAAGTTAAATATTTTAACCAATTGGAGTGGTGAGGATTCAGCCTACACCGCAAGAAAGCGATTTAGTAAAGCCGGGATTCCGACTTATCGAACCCCTGAAGGCGCAGTAAAAGCCTTTATGCATATGGTCGAATACCGCCGTAATCAAAAACTATTGCAAGAAGTGCCGCAATCTATTCCCGATAATATTCCCACTGACACTAATACAGCGCGGAATTTATTACAAAAAGCCCAAGCCAATAATCGTTTTATTCTCGAAACCCATGAAGCCAGTGACATTTTAAAAGCTTACGGTTTAAATACCATAGATACAGAGTTTGCCAGTAGCGCAGAGCAAGCCGTTAATATCGCCACCAAGTTGGGCTTTCCTGTGGCACTAAAAGTCCAATCCCCTGACTTGATGTACAAATCTGATGTGCACGGTGTGGTACTAAACCTCAATAATGCTGAAGAAGTGTATCAGGCAGCGCTATCCATTACTTCCAGAGTTAAGGACACCAACCCTGACGCTGAAATCAATGGCATGATAGTGCAAAAAATGGCATTAACCGCTGGCGCTCAAGAAGTGCGGGTCTCTGTGATTAATGATCCTGTTTTTGGCCCTGCAATTTGCCTTGGTGAAGGCGGCTCAGAATGGGACCCGACACGTGATGCTGCAGTTGCCCTACCGCCACTTAATATGGCACTGGCGCGCTATATGGTCATTCAGGCGTTGAAAACTCACAAACTTAGAGACAGACATTTACCCCTTGGTTTAGACATGAACGCACTGTGTGTGATGCTAACCCAAATATCGCACCTGATTATCGATTGCCCTGAAATCGCTTCTTTAGACCTTAACCCAGTGCTCGCCGCAGGTGAAATCATTACCCTGCTTGACGTTAACATGAAGCTCAATTGTACAGATATTGATCCCAAAGCGCGCTTAGCGATCATGCCATACCCAAAAGAGTTAGAACAAAAGGCCACCTTGAAAAATGGCTTGAAGGTCATGCTCAGGCCCATTCTTCCTGAGGATGAGCCAAAGCATTTAGCCTTTGATAACTCACTCAGTGATGAAGATCGCTATAAACGCTACTTTGGCGTTCGTTCGAAAATGACCCATGAGGAAATGGCGGTTTTAACACAAATAGATTACGCCAGAGAAATGGCATTTATCGCCACTGCAGAAGATGAAAATGGTGAGGCAATCACCTTAGGTGCGGTGCGAGCATCGACTGATCCTGATAATACAGAAGCAGAATTTGCTATGGCGGTGCGCGGCGACTATCAAGGAATTGGTTTAGGTAAAATGCTATTAGAAAAACTGATTAACTATTATAAAACCACTAATACTCCTGTGTTAGCGGGCTTTACCATGTTTGAAAACCGCAGTATGGCAAACCTCGCCAAAGGGCTTGGCTTTACGGTATCTTTTGATATGGATGAGCACCTGATTAAGATGCATATGGACTTGCCCCAATGTGAAGCTAACCCGCAAGCTAAAGCGGGTATAGACTCTGCCGATAAACATTAGCCTTTAACACAGTTGCGACCTGATGATTTCGCTTGATACAGCATTTCATCAGCGCGACTTAACCAGGTATCACTATCATCTCCAGGGTGGATTTCAGCAGCCCCTATCGATACTGTGATATTGCCTAAATGCTGCTTTTTTTCTTTACCAATGGTGAGCTGCTTATCTGCAATACGATTTTTAATTTGCTCAGCCACCGTTAAGGCATCTTGTAGCTCAGTATTAGGCAATAAAATCACAAACTCTTCACCGCCATAGCGGGCAACGAAATCATTACCTTTTACCGTTTGTTTTAATGCAAAAGCCACAAATGCCAGCACTTTATCGCCAACTAGATGACCATAAGTATCATTGAATTTTTTAAAGAAATCGATATCTATCATTAATAGGCAACAAGGTATATTGCTATGGCTAAACAAACTGACTTGCTCTAAAGCAAACACCTCATAGGCACGGCGATTATTTAACGAGGTTAATTCATCGGTCATTGCCACTTTACTTAAACTGGTCATTTCATCTTTTAAAGTCGTTAATTCATTACCCAGAGAGTCTATGTCGGCTTTCATTAAATCGTTGTTTAATAGCACCTTCTCCACTTCAAAACTAATATTGACGATTAACTCGTTAAGTAATTGTGGACTTGGATTTGACTGCAGTTCCTCGTTTAAAGAATGTAAGCTCGATGAAAAGTCACTAGTACCAGAAGAAAGCTGACGGATCTTACTGTATAAGCTATTGATGAGTAATTTGGTTTCAATTTGAACATTATCAATGACTTCTGGAGACTGCTCTTGAATAAAGTTGTTATAAAGGCCTTGATTGACCGCGGCGGTAAACTCAACTTTATTGGCAATTAAACCATCGATCGCACGTTTTAAGTCTAAATTTGTTTCCGCATAATACTGATACCAAATGGCATAATTTTCTGGGGTAACCGGTATATGCAGCGCGGACATTTGCGGCACTGCCATTCTTAGTATTTGTGCAGAATTTTCTAAACTCGTCTTCAATTTCACGTCCTATGATTTATATAAGTCAATGTAAGCCCAGCAAAGGTAACGCTATACTTAAATGCTAAAAAATTAAATTTAAAAAATATAACCCTTTTACGCATTTGATACGTTTAAAACAATAACAAGCATAACAATAACATTTTACATAAGAGAAACCATATGAAAATTTTACTAAAAAACCAATTAAATAAACTACCTATGGCAACGTTATTAAGCGTATCGGCGACAGTAATAGTACCCGCTTATGCCACTAGCCCTGTGCCTAACCAATTTAGTCAACCCGCAATGATAACCATGCATAAAAATACTCATGAAAATTATCAGCTAATTGACAATATAAAGATGTTTCCAAAGCCAGCGACTAAGCAAGTGCAACATATACTCGAATTAGCACAGCGTGATGATGAGGCGAGTTATAAAATTGAAATTCAAATTGGCCAAAATAAGCTGGTAGATTGTAATCACCATAGACTAAGTGGCAAATTGGTCGAGCAGAATTTATCAGGCTGGGGATATCCGTTTTATAGCGTCGATAGTATAACGGTAGGGCCAAGTACGATGATGATGTGTAATGAACCTAAAACGGCTAAATTTGTGCCAATGGGACAAAGCTTGAGCATCAATTATGATAGCCGTTTACCAAAAATATTTTACCTACCTGAAGATGCAACGTTAAGATACCGTATTTGGCAAGCTAAAGGTGATTACCACTATTCAAATTAATGTGTGGGACCATGGCTAAACAGCGTTATAACAAAGCGTCAGCAGAGAACCCAAATAACCATGATGCATCTGCTAACGCTGTTTAATATTTAACTGGATCCAAGGTAATAATTTAACAACGTTTAACCCGAACAACCTGCATAATCTCTACGCTAAATCCAGCCACAGTATGCTCTTCAGGGTAATACACTAAACTCACAAGTTGATCCTGCAAGCTCTTATATTTTTTAGTACGCTTAAATTTAAATGCTACATCGTAACCCGCTAACATCAAGGTATGGTAAACCCACTCTTCTTTTTCACGCTGAGTATGGGAAACAACTTTAACCCCTTCAATATGGTTAAGTTTTTCATGCTTTTTAAGTAATGCATCTACGGCTTTCTTCTTCATATTAACCTGGTCCCATATCTGAGTTATTACCGTTTATGTGATTGATATAATCAACGATGTCTTGATATCGATACTGACTGCAATAACCAAAACCTGACAGTTGCTTTACTTTGTTGCGGGTAAAAATCGGCACACTAATACCTGCTAAAAATTTAGTTTGAACCGCTACAGATATCGGCATAATGCCTTTTGCGTTCATATGAGTGCAAAACTCATTAAGATACTGCTGCAATGACGCTAATTGAGTGATTGGCGCTAATGCCTGTTGCGGCAACAATGCTATCTGCCCACGACAGACACTACAATGACCACAATGACTAGGTGCTTGCTGATCATCAAAATAACGCGCCAATTTAGCAGTAATACACTCAGTTGATTCAAAAAAACTAATAAGCTGATTTAAACGTTTTATCTCTTTGACTTCGTTACTTTGGAAGTAATCAGACAAACTTACAATAAGGTTTGGATTACTTAAAGCATTGATATCAACATTAAACACTTGGGTTATTTTTTTGGTTTCTAACTGGATATATTGTTTGTCTGCTAGGTAGTCTAACGCCGAAACTACCCGTTGCCTGTCTGCACCATATTGCTGATATAAGCTATCGAAATCTAGTTGACCCCATATTTTCTTAAAACGAGTATGCTCAAATATTTGCTGCAGAAACGCTTGGCGCTGGGGATCAAAACTGGCCAGCAACTGCTGTTTATCAATCAAAAATTGATACTTAAACTCAGCAAAATAAGCAAAGCTTGGTTGCACCACGTTGGCTAATTCAAGTTGAACTAACAGGGTTTTTAACGGCAACTGTTTAATGTTACAGCTAGTTGAAATCGCATACTCTTGCATTTCCCAGCGGCCATGTTCAACTTCAGCGCTAATATGTTCTATTAAGTTGGTAATCGCTGAGGGTTCTGGCGTATCGCCATAAACAAAGTTTTCAATGGTATTTAAGCCATCTTTGTTAGCTAGCGTAATACAATGAGACAATTGCCCATCTCGGCCTGCACGGCCGATTTCTTGGCTGTAGTTTTCGATAGATTTCGGTAAATCGTAATGAACCACAAAACGGATATTGCTTTTATCTATTCCCATACCAAAGGCAATTGTGGCAACAATTACGTTGATTTGGCCGTCCATAAATTGCTGTTGGATGCGATTTCTGAGCTCTGAATCAAGTCCTGCATGATAAGTGGTGGCTTGAATATTGTTAGCACTTAAAAAAGCCGCGATATCTTCTGCCGTTTTTTGCAAGGTCACGTAGATAATCCCAGCACCTGTGCATTGCGATACTGTGTTGACTAATTCCAATTGCTTAGCGGCTTCAACAACAGGTTTGATACTGATATCTAAATTACTGCGATAAAAACCCGTTTGTACCACTTGCTCAGGCAAAATAGCAAAACGGTTGGCCATATCCAGCTTTACCTTTTCAGTGGCTGTGGCGGTTAATAACAACACTTGGGCAATACTAAATTGCTGCACATAAGATGGGATTTTTAAATAATCAGGCCTGAAGTTATGGCCCCATTCAGAGATACAATGAGCTTCATCAACGACTAATAATGAAATATCAATACTGCTAAGAAACTGCCTAAAACGTTCATTTTTAAAACGCTCAACTGACACCATTAAAATTTTTGTATGCCCGCGGCGAACATCACGCATAACCTGCTGTGTTTGCTCAAAGGTTAAGCTTGAATCTATGCTGGCGGCATTTATTCCCTTAGCATTTAAAAAAGCGATTTGATCTTTCATTAACGCAAGCAATGGCGATACCACTAAGGTGACATTAGCCAGTTGTAAGGCGCTAAATTGATAGCACAGTGATTTACCTGAGCCTGTAGGAAAAATGGCTAAAGAAGATGCTCCTGACAAAATATGTTTAATTACATCAATTTGCCCTTCTCTAAACTGATTAAATCCAAATTGCTGCTCGAGCTTTTGAATTAAATCGGCGTTGTCATGTAGTAATGGCGAAGGACTATCAAACGATGGAGTTTGCATACTGGAGCCTAGATTGATGATTAAAGCGAAGGCAATTATACGCTAACACGAATAAAATTGAAACTCTGAAGCTTATAAAACAATAACTTATAAAATACTTACCCGAGGTGAACACGGCTTTATTCATCAAAAGAATAAACAGTAATATCGGAGCATAAAGTTGAAATAAACAAGGTCGGTTAGCCTTTACGTGATAGGTATTGATTGATTAACAAGGTTAATTTGTCTTCGAAGGCTTCTTGAGCTTGCTCTAAATCATCGCCAAAGCGAACCATAAATTTAGTGGCTTGCTCACGAGATAACATGTTATTGGCTAGACAGTACGCCATTTCATCGAGTTGTTTGTTGTAACGTGGCTCTAAAAACCATTGACATGTTGCAGTATCAAGGCTTGCCAGCATTTGCTGTGCTAAATCACAAAATATTTGTATGTGCTCCATACCATCGGGGCCCAAACAACCGGGCTCTAGACGATATAACACAATCAACTTACTTTCTAACATAGAGTAACACTCGCATCCGCTGCTTTTATGATGGTATTTAAACGCTATTTAGCCGCTGCGTTTAGCATTGCTTGTTCAAACTGCTGAATATAACTTTCAATCGGAATGATATCTTCTTTTAAACGACGATTTCTACCCAGTAACGACGACTCAACAAATAAATTAAACCACGAGCTCAATGCTTTGGAGTTTAATGGCTCGTCGATGGCTTCAAGGGCCAGAGCTGCCACTTCAGCAGTTGATAGCTGAAAATCATGGCTGCCTTTTCTTAATTCGTAATTAGCTAAGGTTTCAGGACTAAAAGAAAACAATGGCAATCTATGTAAATAAGGGCTTTTACGAAACATTTTGATCGCTTGACGCCAGCTACCATCTAATAAAATTAACAGCGGTATTTTACCAGTGGCGGCATTGTCACATTGACTAGGATGACTAACCACCATTTGCCCTTCTTGGGCATACTGCTCAGGAAATATCAGCATTGGCTGATATTTGGGGTCGTTGATCGCTTCAATCATTTGTTTATTGGGCTCAGTACGAGACCATAAATAAGCGCTAGTATTAGGGACTAAATCAGCAATTAAACGGCCACTGTTGGTTGGCTTTAGCACTTCATCATCATACATGACTAGCATGAAGTGGGCTTCAGTATTGATATATTGTCTATGTTGACAGGTACAGAAAATTTCTCCTAATAAACACCACTGGCAGCGAATGAGTTTTTTCCCTCTGGCAGCAAATGGTTTAGTTGAAATAGATTTTCGGTATTGATACAAACGATGAACTGCGTGTTGCTGCTCAGGAGGTAACGCCAACATGGGATTATTCTCGGTTACACGTTATAGTTTATAACGTTCAAAAAAATTCATCACCCAATTGGGTGATGAAGTTACTATAGAATTCTTTTTAGTAAAAGGTCAGCTTTTAAGCGCTTTATCCTGGTCATAATCTTTTTCACAGGAGCCGGATACTTTTGCACGGTTTCAATTTGACTATAATGGAACAGTTTTTCGGTATGCTGCAGAATAAATTCTTGTTCCGCCTCAAAACTTTGCTTCCACACACCACTGTCATCATGCAATAACAAACCATTTTCTAAATCCAACGCCCACGCTCTTGGGTTTAAATTAGAACCAGTGATGAGATGCTTTTTGCCATCAGCACTAATCCCTTTTAAATGATAACTATTGATACCGTCTTTCCATAAGTGGATCCGTAACTGACCGTTTTCAATCGCCCATTGCTGACGTTTTACAAACTTACGTAAGGTTTGTTCGTACATGTAAGGCAATGCACCAATGGTAGAAAAATCTTTCTCTGGTGGGATATAAAAATCATTGGCGGTTTTATCACCCACCACGATATCAATACTCTTTCCATTACGTAAATGACGCGTCAACGCTCTCACTAAAGAGTTTGGTGGGTTAAAATACGGCGTACAGATAAACAGTGACTCGGTTGATTCATCAACCAATTTTATCACCACTTCGTTTAACTTATTCTTCTTGCGGCCTAAGCCTACAAGCGGCGTAACACGATTGCCAATACGGGTACTTTCAAACTGATAATCTGAACGTGATAAGCGAGTTTTAAAGGTGCGCATGTCATTTTTATCAGGGCATTTTTCGTCGCTGCTGTCTTGAGTCAACGGACAAACAGCCGGATCGCTAATTAGATGTTGCTCAATGAACTCACCCATACTGCGAGCAAGCTCAGCAGATTCCAGCACATGATAACGATCAAAACGGTACTTATCGTTTTGTTTAAAGTAAATGTTATTAATGCTAGCGCCGCTGAATATTACTGCATCATCAATGATGAAGCCTTTAAGGTGTAATACCCCTAAAAACTCGCGAGACTTAACTGGTACACCTAAGATGTCAAAAGGTGCCTTCGCAGCAGCCATGGCTTTGCGGTACATGATGTAATTACCACTATCACCTTTATGGCCAATTAGGCCACGCCTAGCTCTATGGTAGTCCACTAGGACAACTATTTTTAACTCTGGGTTAGCAGCTTTAGCTGCAAGTAACGCCTCAAGAACTTCTCGGCCCGCTTCATCATCTTCTAAATAAAGCGCAGCAATATATATCACATTCGTAGCATTCGCGATGCGAGTTAACAATTCTTGTTTAAATTGAACCGGGGTTAATAACCACTTTAACGATTCATTTTGTAATGCGATACCACCAAGCTTATCCAGCAAGGCAACCTCCTTGAACTTAAACAGTTAAATGCTATTAACGTCGATATAAATTGACTAGGTAAGTATTTATCGTTTGTTTCTAATTTTGAATAATAAATACTGTCACTTTAAAATTTATACTTTGTCATCGTTTTAACTGAATAACAAAAAATATTAGGAGATAGAAATTACCGACTTAGCGGCTTATGAGCAAGGCTTTTCTGATGTTATAGCCCTATTTGATGGGTTTATGAGGCTCAAGTGAACGATTTTGGATCAAACTTTTAAAGTGATTGTTAAGGCCTGTAGAAAAAACAACCTACGCTATCTTATTTGAATAAATAAAAATCAATCATGTTGAGCAAAAAACAAACACAAAAACTGACGCTAAGGTCTAACATCAATTTTTATCGCTTCATTACTGTAATAATCCGTTAGATCACGTATTTTAGAGAGACTCAAACTTTTACTACTGGCTAGTTATGTATTTACTAATACGTATATTAATTGTTTCTTTATTTAGCTTACCTGTGTGGGCCGATGAATACTTAGCCAATGTGATGCAACATATTGCGCCTCCTCAATCACAACTGGCTATAAACATATGGGATATTGAAAAAAACAGCAGTGTTTACAGCATTAATGAGCAGACATTAATGCAACCCGCGAGCATCCAAAAGCTACTTACTGCCGTTGCAGCTACAAAGCAATTAGGTACTGATTTTTATTATGAAACCCAAGTATATATTGATGGAGTTGTAGTACAGCAGCAACTCAATGGTGATGTGTATATTAAATTTAGTGGTGATCCTAGCTTTACTCGTGAACAACTAAAACAACTACTCACCACACTTAAAACTAAGGATATACAACATATAAATGGCAATGTGATCTTAGTATCACCGACCAGTGAAAGTCTTAGAGCACCTGGCTGGGTATGGGATGACCTCGGTATTTGTTACGCAGCGCCAGTGTCCGATTTTATTATTGATAAAAACTGTGTCAGAGCAAGCCTAAGTCCACTAGCAGATAACGCATCTGAAATCATAATAGATGCACAATACCCAGTTGAAATCAGCACCAAGGCGGTTTTTAAACCTAATATAGACGTTACTCAAGCTAAGGCGCAATTTTGCGAGTTACACATGCAACGCTTTGACGGCAATCGCTATCGAATTTCAGGTTGTTACCCAGGCAATCAAACTATAAGTTTAGCCGTTGCTGTTAATGATCCGTCTCGCTATGCCAAAGATGTGATCAAAGCCATACTCAATGACAAGCAAGTCAATTACGCTAATTTGATCATAAGTAAGCAAAGCATCCCGCCTAGCGCGCAGTTGTTAGCCACGCATCAGTCTGAAAAGTTACCCAAATTATTAAAGATCATGCTGGAAAAGTCAGATAATTTAATTGCCGATAGCTTATTAAAAAACATTGGCCAAGATTTTTACCGGCAAACGTTTAACAGCGATAACATAGAGGGTCTTGATATTAACGGCTTTACTATGGGCGCTAAAGCATTACAATCGATTTTAATCGAATTGAACTTACCATTTAATGATGCCAATCTCGTTGATGGCTCAGGCTTGTCTCGTTATAACTTACTGACTTCAGCACAAATGTTATCTGTGCTGCAACTCATCGACAGCGATACACGTTTTCAATACCTAACTGAGTTTTTACCTATATCTGGTAAAAGCGGCACCTTAAAGTACCAACAACATTTCAATAAACCGCCTTTGAAAGCAGCAATATCAGCAAAAACAGGCACCATGCTAGGGGTTGAAAACTTAGCGGGATTTATTCAGGCAAAAAATGGTAAACACTATGCCTTTGTGATTATAGAAAATGGACTCACTCCTGATGCAAAACAAACAAGACTAGCCCCTTTTAGCGCGCTATTACTGCGAAGATTATATGATTTACAGCCATAAAAAAGCGCATTGTAAACTATGCGCTTTAACTCTCTTTCTCAAGCAGAAAATTGAACCAATTGGTGTTTAAAATAACTCTGCTGGCATAGCCATTATTGCATCATCACCTTGACTGACTTGAGCAATATGAAAATCTGCTTTTGGCAAAATTTTATCCATATAGAATTTAGCCACATAACGCTTTTGCTCACTAAAGCTGCTGTCATCATGACCAACTGCACGCTCTGCCATGAGTAATGAGTAATAGCCATATAGGATATAACCAAAGGCATCTAAGAAATCTACCGCACTGGCGTTGATTAATGCTGCTTGAGTAAGCTTGTTGTCATTGATGTAGTTTGCTAATGTCAGCAAATTATCAAAGCGTGAACTGATAGCTTTTCTGTCAGCTTCAGAAACATGCTCAAAGCCCGCTAAATCAGCATTGATATCTGCCACAAACGCATTCAAAGTAGCAAGGTTATCACCAGTGACTTTACGGCCTAAGAAATCAATTGCTTGGATACCGTTCGTACCTTCATAAATTTGTGCAATACGGGTATCACGCACAAACTGTTCAATACCAGTTTCACGAATATAACCATGCCCACCAAATACTTGTTGCGCCATGATAGTGGCGTCTAATCCGCGGTCAGTTAGAAACGCTTTTGAAACCGGTGTCAGTAAGCCCACATACTTGGCTGCTTTTGCCTGAACATCACCTTCAGCATGCTTTGCTAAATCCAATTGTTTACCGGTAAATACTGATAACGCACGGCCAGCATCGGTAACCGACTTGATGGTTAATAACATGCGGCGCACATCGCCATGAACAATAATGGGGTCAGCCGCACTGCCTGTTGGCGAACCACCTGCTGCAATACCTTGCACACGTTCTTTAGCATAATCAGCAGCCATCTGATAAGCGCCTTGAGCACTACCAAGGCCTTGGATACCAATAGCTAAACGTTCGTAATTCATCATGGTAAACATGCAAACCAGGCCGCGATCAGGACGTCCAACGAGGAAGCCTTTGGCACCATCATAGTTCATTACACACGTCGCTGATGCTTTTAAGCCCATTTTGTGTTCAATAGAGCCGACCGTCACACCATTAGCCCCACCTAAGCTACCATCATCGTTAACCGTGATTTTTGGTACTAGAAATAATGAAATACCTTTAGAGTTAGGAAGTTTCGCTAACACTAAGTGGATAACGTTTTCAGTAAGATCATGGTCACCACCTGTGATGAAAATTTTGCTACCAGTAATCGAGTAACTACCATCATCTTGTGGTTCGGCTTTGGTGCGAATATTGCGTAAATCAGAACCTGCTTGCGGCTCTGTCATGTCCATGGCACCAGACCACTGACCTGAATACAAGTTAGGTAAATATTTAGCTTTTAATTCATCTGTCGCGTGTGCATTAATACACAGCGCAGCACCAGCAGTTAATGAGCTATACAGGGTAAATGAGTTACATGCGCTGTAATTCATTTCATCAACCAAAACACCTAACATTTTTGGCATTCCCATGCCACCAAAATCAGGTTCGCCACATAAACCTACCCAACCGCCTTCTGAAAACTGCTGGTAAACTTCTTTAAAGCCATCTGGTGTGATGACCTTATCATCTTGGTGCCTAACCCCTTGCTCATCACCACTTCTATTTATAGGATGAATCAAATCACGACTAATCTTGCTTGCTTCATCTAAAATAGCAACAGCAGTGTCCATATCAACCATCTCAGCGATATTTGGCATCGACTGCCAAGTATTCGTCGCATCGAATACGTTTTCTAACAAAAACTGCATGTCCTTTAAAGGGGCTTGGTAAGGGTTCATAGAATGCTCTTAAACAGATAATTAAAACAGTTGTTTCAATTTATACAAAAACCGCACTAAATACAAGATGAATCTAGTATTGTTATTGATTAATTTCTAGTGATAGAACAAACATAAAAGCATATTAAATACTGATAAATAAGTAACTTAGTATAAAGAACGCCTACAAAGAGTACAATTTATAGGCAAAGATTTGGATCTTACAAATAAGCGATTTAATTATTAAGCTTGCGCTCAAAGGCTGCGCCTAATAAAGCAAAATAATCGATCATCGCTGAGAATATTTGCGATCTGTGCTGCGCTGCTGGATACATCAATTGTGTCGCCAAATCCTTTTTTAATGTACCAGAGACTAAGTAATTGTTTTGTATATCACTACAAGCTTCAATCGCCGATTCAAATGCCCGTGCCATCAGTTCTGTGGGCTTAGAAAAATAATAATAGCCTTGCTGCTTATCAAGTTTGATTGCATTAGTGACATACTCACTGGGCTGTTCGCCATCATCAGACAACAACACCACTTTAAACAAAGCAGATAAATTGTCATTAAGCTTATGAGACTTTAATGGTGAATCATTTAGCCACAAGTCACTGGCGCATTGATATTTTTTAAATGAAAACCGGGGTGATACATCAAAAGCCTTATCGACAATATAATGATCAAATGCATGCCAAAACTCATGGGCTAAAGCCCCCGCGCCCGCATTTTTAGCAAGAGCTAACTCGCGAGTTAGCGGAGAATAATGGGCCTGCACACCTTTTTGACCACCACGACCGAATAACAAATTTAGCGTTTTACGAAGGCCAATAAGCTCTGTGGGTACTTGCAGTATTTGCGATAAATCTGCCATTGAATCAAATACTAAATTAGCGGCAAGATCAGATTCTTCTTTGGTTACCCATTTACCCACACTGATATGATTGAGGCCAAAACACTGTTTGATATCAATAAAATTAGCTTGTTCACCAGAGCGGTAATCGGCTCCATTTCGAAAATAGCGGGCTGTTTTTAACAAACATCACCTCAAAATTTATTCTACAGCTATGTAAATATCTGCAATAAAAAATGCCTCTTCATGAGGCATTTATTTCTGTTTTATCCCAAGCATTAGCTTGGGTTAAAAAACCTTACCACATTAAATCATCAGGAATAGCGTAATCAGCATAAGGATCGTTTTCTTCACTGGCCTGTTCAACTTGATTATCAGCAGATTCTTGCCATAAATACCCACACCACTCAGGTACCAACAAGTTAACTCGTTCAGCAAGTTTATGGGGCACAATATAACTTTTGTCTTCAAAACGCACGATACCAACAACACCCGTTTGTAATTGGCCTTGTAGTTTTTCATCCACATAAACAGATAAAATTTTATTCTCAACTGTAAAGTTAAATTTTATCTCGCCGCCTGCAGGTGCTTTAATCGCAAACTTAGTAAATTCAGTGATTAAACCACGTACCTGACCTTTTTCTGACGCTTCAGCAAAGCGCTGCTCGTTTAAGGCTTTGTCCTTCGCTGCTTGTTCAAGTTTTTGCTGGGCAATTTGTTGCTTTAACGCTGCACTGCCATCATCAATTTTCGCTTTCTTTTGTTTACGCTTTTGTGTTTTCACATCGCGCGCTTTTTGCTTACTGGCAAGTCCTGCTTTTAGCAGCTGCTCTTGTAATGCGTTTGCCATTTAAATCACCTATATAAATTGTTCATATTACTGTGGTAAATGTTTTGCTAATGCATCCATTGCAGCGCCTGCGCCACCTAAAGACCAACCGCCATCGACGGGCAAAATGGTGCCTGTGATGTAGCTGGCCATGTCAGAAGCTAAAAATAACGCTGCATTGGCAATATCTTGTTTTTGACCATTGCGCTTTAATGGCACACTGTCTGCTATCATTGATTTTAAAGCTTTACTGGGCGCTAAGCGATCAAAACCTTCTGTCTCTTCGATTGGGCCAGGTACAATCGAGTTTACCCGTATCCCTTCAACGCCCCACTCCATTGCTAAAGTGCGAGTTAACATATCAACGCCGGCTTTAGCAGCGCATACGTGCACTTGCAAAGCCATTGGCACGTAAGCCTGAGGTGCAGAGATTTGTATCACGCTCGCATTGCCTTTAGTCAACAAAGGGTAAGCTTGCTTAATGACTTGAAAGCTACCTAATAAATCAATATCCATCACTGATTTAAAACCATTAACGGAGAGATCTTTTGCCCTTGAAGGGAAATTACCCGCAGCGCCGCTGATGAGTATATCAATAGTGTTATATTGATCAGCGATGCTATTGAAACCAGATGCAACTGCGTCTGAATCTCTGACATCAAAACTGACCCCAATATGCTTACCTTTGGGATTGGTTTGCTGCAGTAAAGCTAGCGCAGTATTGACTTTATCCATGTTACGACTGGCAACAGCCACATTGGCCCCCACTTTAGCAAAAGCACACGCTATACCTAAATTGATACCACTGGTGCCACCTACAACAACGACATTCTTTCCTTGATAATTAAACATTTTATGCTCCTGCATGTGTGTTATTAATCAGTTTAAAAGTTGCGCTGCTATAGGCTAGTGCTGGCGAAAATGTTCGCTATTAACTGCTATTTAAGCGAGTTAACGATTGCCTGTAACGACGCTAATGGATCTGTCGCTTTAGTAATGGGTCTACCGATTACTAAATAATCTGAACCAGCCGCAATTGCTTTTGGTGGCGTCATAACACGGTGCTGATCACCAACATCAGCGCCAACGGGGCGAATGCCGGGAGTGACTAAATTAAACTGAGCCCCAAATGTTTGTTTTAGCATAGTTGCTTCTTGAGCTGAGCACACTACACCATCTAGGCCTGCTTGCTGTGTTAACGCTGCTAGGCGTTTAACATGTTCTGAAGCTGGCACATTGATCCCTAATAGCGCGAGGTCTTCATCACTCATAGAAGTCAGCACTGTCACGGCGATTAATAATGGCGCATCTTTACCATAATTCCCTAATGCCGTTTTAGCAGCTTGCATCATGGCTAAACCGCCGCTTGCATGGACATTGGTCATCCAAACACCGAGATCGGCAGCTGCTGATACCGCTTTAGCCACAGTGTTAGGGATATCATGGAATTTTAAATCCAGAAATAAATCAAAATCACGGTCATGGATATCTTTAACCAGTTGTGGGCCGAATAAAGTAAACATCTCTTTGCCTACTTTTAAACGACACATAGTAGGATCAAGTTTATCGATTAAAGCAAGCGCCTCATTTTTATTGTCATAATCTAAGGCCACTACAATCGGTTTATCTGCCATGTTCACTCCAGTAATATAAAAAATCAGTTATTCGCCATCTAGCCCTTTTACGCGTTTTATACTTCCCCACTCTTTACATGATGGACAATGCCAGTAAAGGCTGTGTGCAGGGAAACCGCATGAGCTACAACGATAACTAGGACGAAATTTAATTTGTTGTTCTACTAACTTTTCAAGCATTGAAAGACTTTGTTTCGCTTGGCCATCTTCAGCTTGCTTGATATGCAATTGCATTAAATGTTGGAAACCTTTCATTGTTGGATGTCGATACAAATGATCGAGCACCATTTTTTCGGCATTTTCACTAAAGCCTTGCTGAATTTTATGCTGAGCTAACGCAATAATTACTGACGCGCTAGCGCCTTCTTGTAAAGCTTGCTGAAGCAAGGTTTGGTAACCTTCAAGATCGTTACTGTCGCGGTAGACTTGCTTAGCAATACCAATGGCATCAGCAAATAACTCTATATCGGCAAGTTTTAACTCGACTAAGCTTTTTTTACATAGGCTTACTTGGTTAGCATCAAGATATATCTTCGCTAGCGTTAACCAGGCACGGCCACATTTATCATCTAATTTAATGGCTTGTTGGAGATATTTGATTTTTTCAGCGTTTCCAGATTCTTCATCAGCGAGTTGACAATAAAAATGAGCGGTTACATGTTTTAAAACTTGCTGGCGTTTGCGACTTAGGCGTTTAGTAATATTAATGGCGTTTTGCCATTCTTTAGTGACTTGATAAATTGATATTAATGCAGTTTCAGCTTCTTCGCTGTGATCATCTTGACTAACAAGATTAATAAAGATTTCTTCAGCTCTATCGTAAAAGCCAGCGGCTAAATAGTCTTTACCTAACTCCATCATGGCAATATCGCGTTGCTCTGTGGTCAGGCTTGGTCTAGCGATGAGGTTTTGATGTATTCTAATGGAGCGGTCTACTTCACCGCGCTTTCTAAATAATGAACCTAAAGATAAATGGGTATCTATGGTTTCATCGTCAACATCTAGCATGGTAATGAACAAATCAACCGCTTTATCTGATTCATTAGACAACAAAAAATTAAGCCCTGTAAAATAATCACGGCTTAGTTTTTTACTTTGTTGTTTTTGATTCTGTCTTATACTTCTTCGACCCATATACCAGCCATAGCCGGCCGCGATAGGTAATAACAGAAAGAGGATTTCAAGCATATTACGCTACAGTATCCTGTGACATTGGTTGAGATTGTTGTTCTAACAGTTGCTCTGTTAATTGGGCAATTTGCTTTTTGTTTTTTCTTAATATGATTTTGAATTTTAAAATATAATAAGCAGCAAATAACCAGCTTATGACAAAACCACTGAAAAAAACAACAGCGAGTACGACGGGTAAACGATACTGACCTTCTGCAATAAAATAACTTACAGTGACAATTTGTTCATTCTTAGCACCAAAAAGTAAAGCTAGGACAAAGAATAAACCAACAATAACAATGGCAATAAATGATTTCACGTGAGTCTCCATTCAACGTCGCAATATAATTGATTATCCAAGATATTTGCTAAAGTAACCAGCTTTGCAGTGCAATAGATACAAAAAAGCCTCCAAAAGGAGGCTTTTTAATCAAGCGTTAATTAAACATTAACCGCATCGACACGTTCACGCAGTTCTTTGCCTGGCTTAAAGTGCGGTACATATTTGCCTTCCAAGTCAACTGAGGTTCCAGTTTTTGGATTACGACCAACACGTGGTGCACGATAATGAAGAGAAAAACTACCAAAGCCACGGATTTCAATACGATCCCCGCCTTCTAATGTTGTTGCCATTTGCTCCAACATTTCTTTAATAGCACTTTCCACTTCTTTAGCCGACAACTGCGACTGCCCAGTGGCAAGCTTTTCGATCAGTTCGGATTTAGTCATCCTTTACCCTCTATAATCAAGCCAAAACAGTCGCCTAATGGGGAGCGAACTCCCCAAACAACAGGCGATATATTACTTACGAGCTGCCTTGAACGCTTCAGCCATTGCATTACTAATAACAGCATCTTCTTGCTTGTTAATAGTTGCCATAGCTTCTTTCTCATCTGCTTCATCTTTCGCTTTGATAGATAAGCTGATAGAACGATTCTTGCGATCTACGCCCATGAACTTAGATTCAACTTTGTCACCTACAGCGAATACTGTAGATGCGTCTTCGATACGCTCGCGAGAGATATCTGCAACGCGAAGGTAACCTTCAACAGTTTCAGCTAGTTCAATTGTAACGCCTTTAGCGTCAACAGCAGTAACTACACCATTTACAATAGTACCTTTCTTCTTATCTGCCAAGTAGGCATTGAAAGGATCGTCTTCAGTTTGCTTAACGCCTAAGCTGATACGCTCGCGCTCAGGGTCAACTGAAAGTACTACTGCATGGATTTCGTCGCCTTTCTTGTACTCAGAAACAGCGTCTTCGCCAGTTCCGTTCCAAGAAATGTCAGAAAGGTGAACAAGACCATCGATGCCACCGTCAAGACCAATGAAGATACCGAAGTCAGTGATAGACTTGATCTTACCAGAAACTTTATCGCCCTTGTTGAAACGAGTAGCGAAATCATCCCATGGATTAGTCTTACATTGCTTAAGACCTAGAGAAATACGACGACGTTCTTCATCGATGTCTAATACTAGAACTTCAACTTCATCACCTAAGTTAACAACTTTAGATGGGTGAATGTTCTTATTAGTCCAATCCATTTCAGAAACGTGAACAAGACCTTCAACGCCTTCTTCGATTTCAACGAAACAACCGTAGTCAGTTAGGTTAGTTACGCGACCAGTTAAGCGTGTGCTTTCTGGGTAGCGCTTGCTGATTTCTAACCATGGATCTTCGCCAAGTTGCTTAAGACCTAGTGATACGCGTGTACGCTCACGGTCATACTTAAGAACTTTAACGTTGATTTCGTCACCAACATTAACGATTTCAGATGGGTGCTTAACGCGCTTCCAAGCCATATCAGTGATATGTAGAAGACCGTCAACGCCACCTAAGTCTACGAATGCACCGTAGTCAGTAAGGTTCTTAACGATACCTTTAACTGCTTGACCTTCTTGAAGGTTCTCAAGAAGAGCATCACGCTCGGCACTGCTTTCTGATTCGATAACAGCACGACGTGAAACAACAACGTTGTTACGCTTCTGGTCAAGTTTGATAACTTTGAATTCTAATTCTTTGTACTCTAGGTGAGCAGTATCGCGAACTGGGCGAACGTCTACTAGAGAACCTGGTAAGAAGGCACGGATACCGTTTAATTCAACAGTGAAACCACCTTTAACTTTACCATTGATGATACCGATTACAGTTTCAGCATCTTCATACGCTTTTTCTAGAACAATCCAAGCTTCGTGACGCTTAGCTTTTTCACGAGATAATTGAGTTTCACCGAAACCGTCTTCAACAGAGTCAAGTGCAACATCAACTTCATCGCCAACAGCGATTTCTAAAACACCTTGAGCGTTTTTGAATTCGTCAGCAGAGATAGGGCTTTCAGACTTAAGACCAGCGTCAACAAGTACAGTACCGTTTTCGATGCGTACTACTACGCCACGTACGATAGAACCAGGACGGAACTCAAGTTCATTTAGGGATTGTTCAAATAGATCAGCAAAAGATTCAGTCATTTTATGATTACTTTCTTTTATAAACCACCATCCATCCTAGATGTGGAGTCAATTAATTGATTTACATCTTCCGTGATATAAATGTTGTTTGATAAATTCTCAGAATTAAGAAATTACCTTAAGTTTTTATTGATGTGTTCAAGCACAAGCTCAAGCACTTCATTAATACCTATGCCACTAGTATCAATAACTAGCGCGTCATCTGCAGGCACTAAAGGTGAGACAGAGCGATTAATATCGCGCTCATCACGCTCAATGATTTCAGATAAAAGGCGATCGATATTAACATCGAAGCCTTTGTCCTGCAACTGTTTATAGCGTCGCTGCGCCCTTTCCTCTGCGGATGCAGTTAGGAATATTTTTGCGGGTGCGTTAGGAAAAACCACTGTTCCCATGTCACGCCCATCGGCGACTAAACCCGGTTCAGTACAAAAAGCGCGTTGTCGTCTCAGTAATGCTTCTCTTACGCGAGGTAAAGCAGCGATTTTAGATGCTGCATTACCACATTCTTGAGTACGAATACTGGTTGAAACGTCTTCACCTTCTAAAATGACTTTTACAAGGTCACTGCCCGCTAAGAACTGCACGTCTAAATGAGAAGCAAGTAAGGTGATCGCCTCTTCATTTTCTAATTCAACATCGTGATGAATGGCTGCAAGGGCTAAAACACGATAGATAGCGCCGCTATCTAGTAAGTGCCATTCAAGTCGCTCAGCGACGAGTTGGCATATGGTCCCTTTTCCTGCACCGCTTGGTCCGTCGATTGTGACTACTGGAGCACGTTCAGACATAAATTCCTCCGAAAAAAACAATCTTCCATGAATATAAAAAGGTTCATCAAAATGAGCGGGCGGCATTGTACAACAATTTACAGCAAAATACTGGAGAAAATTTACGATATTCAATCCAAGATCAAATGACGGCAGTATATTGACTGCCGTCATATTTAAGACTTAAACCAAGCGCTTTACTCACCGATACGTGCAAATTCAGTAAAATAGGCTGGGAAGGTTTTAGAGGTGCAATCTGGATCATTAATGGTAATACCGCAATCAGCAAAAGCCAGCATTGAAAAACACATCGCCATTCGGTGATCGTTGTAAGTGTCAATTGCTGCTGTATTTAAAACAGCTGGTGGCGTAACGGTAATATAGTCATGACCCTCGTCAACGGTTGCACCGACTTTACGTAATTCAGTGGCCATTGCTGCAAGACGATCGGTTTCTTTAATGCGCCAGTTGTAAATGTTTGTGATACGTGTGGTGCCTTCGGCAAATAATGCCGCAGTTGCAATGGTCATTGCCGCATCTGGAATGTGATTCATGTCTAAATCAACCGCGGTTAATTTTGCTTGGCGCGCGATAATAAAATCGTCGCCCCACTCGATGTCTGCGCCCATTTTTTCGAGTACATCAGCAAATTTAACATCGCCTTGAATACTGAGTTTACCGACACCGGTCACTTTGACTTCACCGCCTTGAATTGCGCCAGCAGCAAGAAAGTATGAAGCAGAGGATGCATCGCCTTCAACTAGCACTTTACCTGGGGAAACATATTTCTGACCTGTAGGTATTTCAAAACGGCGGTAGTCATGATTGATCACTTCAACACCAAAACGGGCCATTAGTGCGATAGTGATATCAATATATGGTTTAGACACTAACTCACCTTTAATGGTGATATTAACCGTGTCTTTGGTTAATGGTGCTACCATTAACAAAGCTGTGAGGAACTGACTGGATAAATCCCCCGCTATCTCAACATCACCGCCATTTAAACCATTGGCATTAATCGTCAGCGGTGGAAAACCATCATTTTTAAGATAGCTCACTTCAGCACCGAGTTGACGTAGTGCATCAACAAGATCGCCAATAGGACGCTCTTCCATACGAGGTTCGCCCGTTAAGGTGAACTCGCCACTGCCCAGTGTTAATGCCGCGCATAAAGGCCGCATTGCTGTCCCCGCATTACCTAAAAATAAGCTTTGCGCTTGTTCTGCCGTAATAGGCTTACCTAAGCCTTGTAGCTCACATACGGTGTTATTTTCAGATAATTGGTAATCAACGCCTAATTGCTTTAATGATGCCAACATATAGCGAATATCATCTGAATCAAGCAGATTTGTTAGCGTGGTTCTGCCTTCGGCTAAGGTTGCTAATAACAGCGCTCTATTCGAAATACTCTTAGAGCCAGGAATATTGACAACGCCATTTACTTTTTGGATCGGATCAAGACGCAATTGTTTCATTACAAGTTCTTCTTAAATGTCTTCTCCCTGCTACGGAAGAATAAATGTGTATGGGCTAAAGAGAAAATGACGTCTTTGTCAATTTATCTATACGAATTAGATGGTATAAACTTAATAAATTATTCTTGAATACAAATTTACTGATTGCAGCCAATGATTCAAGGGATAACTGAAATTAAATGACAGTTTTACGCTGAACTTGAATTATTTGCGTAAAAAAAGCGCAACTCGGCCATTTATATGACCCAAACAGCCAACTTCATTAAGCAAATAAATGACTTTTTTGGTAAAAGTGTAAACTTTAAACTAAGTAAAATCTTTATTTTAGGTAGTTTCTAGAAATAGCCATTTCAATCAGTATTTAAACCACGTTATGCTAAACAAAACCCTACTTTTATTTTTAATACTATAAGGTCAATGGCCATGTTTAACGCGTTAACTGCAATGCCTGCAGATCCCATTCTTGGTTTACTTACTCAGTACCGCCAAGACACTCACCCACAGAAGATTGACCTCGGGGTTGGTGTTTACAAAGACCCAATCGGCAATACGCCTATTCTTGATTGTGTAAAGACAGCAGAGCGACTGCGCACTGAGTCTGAAACGACTAAGGTTTATATTGGCCCTACTGGTTCTCCTCAGTTTAATACTTTGATGACAGAACTAGCATTTGGCGAAGCTCACAGTGCATTAATTGCTGACCGTATCCGAACGGTATCAACGCCTGGTGGCACAGGTGCCCTGCGCGTTGCTGCTGAATTTATTAAAAGCTGTAATCCTAATGCCGTGTTATGGGTGAGCGATCCAACCTGGGTTAACCATACTGGCTTATTTGAAGCCGCTGGCATCACTGTAAAAACTTACCCATATTATGATTACGATGCGAAAACTCTAAAATTTGATGAAATGAAAGCGGCATTAAATAAGATCGGTAGTAACGATGTGGTACTACTACATGCATGTTGTCATAACCCAAGCGGCATGGATTTAACCAATGCCCAGTGGGATGAAGTCATCAGCATTACCGCTAAGCAAGGTTTTACCCCATTAATTGATATGGCATATCAAGGGTTTGGTGATGGCGTTGATGAAGATGCTTACGGCGTTCGTCAAATGGCCGCTCAAGTTGAAGAAATGATCTTATGTAGTTCATGTTCTAAAAACTTTGGTTTATACCGTGAACGAATTGGTGCTTGTAGCATTATGGCTAAAGATAGCACTAAGGCGAATATTGCTTTTTCTGTACTCTTGTATGTAGTGCGTTGTATTTACTCAATGCCGCCAGCTCATGGCGCTGCCCTTGTTGAAACCATTTTAGGTGACGCACAATTAAAGCAGCAATGGTTAGATGAGTTAACCGTTATGCGCAACCGCATTAATGGCAATCGACAAATGTTGGTCAACAAATTAATAGAACAAGGGGTTAAACAAGATTTCAGCTTTATTGCTAACCAAAAAGGCATGTTCTCTTTCTTAGGGATTAATGCTGAGCAAGTTGAAACCCTTAAAAAAGAACATAGCATTTATATGGTCGGCTCAAGCCGTATGAGTATTGCGGGTATAAGCGAAACAAATGTTGATTACCTTGCAAAATCAATCGCAATAATTCTTTAACTATCTGGTTGTAAGCCAATAATTGCGTTTAAAAAAGCGAATAATGACTGCTCATTATTCGCTTTTTATTCTGTAGAACTAAAGCTCAACAATGTAACTTGGTATCGCTTTAGCTATGCTGCTTAGCAAAAGCTTGCATAAAGTCAACCAGCGCCTGCACACCCGCTAACGGCATAGCATTGTAAATACTGGCACGCATGCCGCCTACTACTCTATGACCTTTTAAGGCGACCAAGCCTGCTTGCTCAGCTTGGGCTAAAAACTCACTATCTAAGCTACTATCGCTTAATTGGAATGTCACATTCATCCGTGAACGGTTTTGCTTACAAACACCGTTGGTATAAAACGGGTTGTTATCAATACAGTCATACATCATTTGCGCTTTTTGCTGATTTAATGCTTCCATTGCAGCTACGCCGCCTACTGATGTTAACCAGTCAAACACTTCGGCAGCTAAGTACCAGGCGAACGTGGGTGGCGTATTGAACATCGAGTCATTGGCTTGTGCGATACGGTAATCCATAATCGATGACTGCGGCAAACTGGGTAGCTGCAACATATCATCTCTGACAATCACGATAGACAAGCCTGAAGGGCCGATATTTTTTTGAGCGCCAGCGTAAATCAAACCATACTTACTGACATCGATTTTTCGCGACATAATGGTTGAAGACAAATCAACCACGACTGGCCAAGGACACTCAATTTCATCAAAAATTTCGATGCCATCAACGGTTTCATTGGCGCAAAAGTGCAAATAACGATAATCGTCACTATGCGCGCTAAAGTCAGGCAGCACCACCTGATTTAAACCATCGATATTTTCAATGATATTGACTTGATCAATGTTGTTTTCACCAACCAGTTTTATCGCTTCTTTTACCGCAGCCGTTGACCATTGGCCATTAACTAAATACAAGGCTTTACCGTTGTCACCTAAGAAATTATTAACAACATTGGTAAATTGACCTCGTCCGCCGCCATGCATAAACAAAACGTGATAGTTTTTTGGAATATCCATCAAGGTACGTAAGGTTTTCTCGGCATGTTGGGTTAACGCCATAAACTCTTTACTACGATGACTAATTTCCATTACGGACACACCCAAGCCATTCCAGTTAATTAATTCTTGCTGCGCTTTTTGCATCACAGCTTGAGGTAACATGGCAGGTCCAGCACAGAAATTATAAATAGCGCTCACAGCATTGTCCTTATATCGTTTTTAGTTAACACATTCATAATGTATCGAATTCTCAGCAGTATATCGCAACTGTTTGGCAGCTAAAATGAAAATTAATCATCAATGCTCATTCTGTCGAGCTTTATTGCTAGTTAATGACAATAAACGACAACGCTATTTTAAAAACTAAGTGCTATTTATCACTAGTAAAGTGAGAAAAATTACACAACAATAGTCATACTAAAGCATTAGGTTATAGTCTCTTTGGAGATTGGCCTTGTGTCAGTGTTAACTAGAATAATAAATACCGTAACGCGGTCATGGATATTTACATGTTTTCAAAATCGGCTTTTATCGTAGGCACGCTTTCTTTAGCAATAAGCACTGTCCTTGTCAGTAAGCCAACACATGCTTCAATTTATAACGGCGTATCTGATAAATTTAAGCAAAAATTTCATCAGCAACTTAAAAAGAACAAAGTCCCGGGCGGTGCGTTTGTTATTGTCGAAGGCGACAAGATTCTAAAGCTCAGTTATTACGGTAAACGCAGCAAAGGTAGCGCTTTAAATGTAAATGCCAATACGGTGTTTCGACTTGCATCTGTATCTAAAACCTTTGCAGGTACTCTGGCCAGTATGTTAGTCCAGGAAAATAAACTTGACTGGCAACAACCGATAAATGCTTATCTTCCAAGCTTTGTATTAGCTGATCCTAAAGCCAGTCAGAAAATTAACCTAGGCCATATTATCGGTCAAAGCACAGGCTTAATGCCAAATAGCTACGATAACTTAGTCAATGCCAATGTAAGCAAGGATAAAATTCTAAATAAGTTTTCAGAAATAACCCCAATGTGCAGGCCTGGCGTTTGCTATAGCTACCAGAATGTAGCCTTTTCATTTATCGAATCTGCCATTGAGCAAAAAAGTGGCCTAAGCTACGAGAACTACATTGAAAAACGCATCTTTAAGCCACTAGAGATGAATAACGCCTCAACAGGCTATACAGCATTTATGGCGGAAAAAAATCGCGCAGAGCCACACATTAAGACTAAATCAGGCTTTAAAAAAGTATCAGTAAAACCAAACTACTATGAACTGGCTCCAGCGGCAGGCGTCAATGCGAGCATTACTGATATGTCCAAGTGGTTAATCGCCAACTTAGGCGAGAAACCTGCTGTACTTTCAAGCGCTGTGATTAATGATGTGACGACGCCAGGCGTTAAAACAACCAAGGAGCTTCGCCGCCGAGATTGGCGTACCTACCTTGATAATGCTTATTACGGCAAAGGATGGCGGGTATATGAGTTTGAAGGCCGGCCATTAATTTATCACGCTGGTTGGGTAGCGGGTTATGTTGCTGAAATTTCCTATTCTCCCGAGCTGAATATCGGCATGGTAATGCTATTGAATGGTGAGTCGAGAGTTATTGCTAAATTGAGTTCTGCTTTTTGGCATGATGTATTTAAACAGCAAAACTAATTCGGACGTCATTATCATCTATAAATGACAAGCAATAAAAAAGGATGCCAATTGGCATCCTTTTTTGTCACTAGAATAACTTATTCGTCATCTTGTGCAGGTGTATCTGTTGCAGGGTTTTCAGCATCAGAAGTAGTTGCAACTACTTCGCCTTCTACTGTTTGACCTTCTGCTTCAGCATCAAGTTCAGATTCATCCATTTGAATTTCTTCGATACGCTGCAAGCCAACGACTTTCTCATCTTCTGCAGTGCGGATAATCGTTACGCCTTGGGTGTTACGACCAATCAACGACACGCCAGCAGATGGTGTACGAACCAAGGTGCCTTTATCACTAATTAGCATAATTTCGTCAGTTTCAGTAACTTGAACTGCGCCTACTACAGCACCATTACGTTCACTTACTTTGATTGAAACCACACCTTTAGTGCCACGGCTCTTAGCTGGATATTCAGCTAAATCAGTACGTTTACCATAACCGTTTTCAGTGACAGTTAGAATATCACCTTCTACTTTCGGAATGATCATCGAAACAACTTTCTGACCATCTTCAAGTTTGATACCACGAACACCTGTTGCTGTACGGCCCATTGGACGAATCGCAATCATGTCTTCACCAGTTTCAGGATCTTTCTTCACTTCACCGGTTTCTGAATCACGTACTTTTTCGTTAAAGCGAACCACTTTACCTTCGTTTGAGAACAACATGATGTCGTTGCTACCGTCAGTAATATCAACACCAATTAGTTGATCGTCGTCTTTAAGGTTAACGGCAATAATACCGTTCGCACGTGGGTTACTGTAAGCCGTTAATGCGGTTTTCTTCACGGTGCCGTGAGCGGTAGCCATAACAATATATTTGTCATCTGCATATTCACGAACAGGTAGAATTGCAGTAATACGCTCACCATCTGACAATGGTAATAAGTTAATGATTGGGCGACCACGAGCGGTACGGCTTGCCAGTGGTAGTTGATAAACTTTCAACCAATACATTTTACCAAAATCAGAGAAACATAAAATCGTATCATGGGTATTGGCAACTAATAGTTTTTCGACGAAATCTTCATCTTTTACTTTAGTAGCAGCTTTACCTTTACCACCGCGGCGCTGAGCTTGATAGTCAGTTAACGGTTGGTACTTGGCGTAACCCATATGAGAAAGTGTTACGACTACATCTTCTTCATTGATTAAGTCTTCTAGACTCATATCAACTTCGTTTTGGTTAATAACAGTACGACGTGGGTCGCCGTATTGCTCAAGCATTTCTTCTAATTCTTCTTTGATCACTTCCATCAAGCGCTCAGGACTACGAAGAATGAATAATAAGCTTGCAATGAACTCAAGTAACTCTTCGTATTCTGAAAGAATCTTCTCGTGCTCTAAACCTGTTAGGCGATGTAAACGTAGCTCAAGAATAGCTTGTGCTTGTTGCTCAGTCAGGAAGTACTTGCCTTCACGGATACCATACTCTGGCTCTAACCATTCAGGTCGAGCAGCATCATCACCGGCTTTTTCAAGCATGCCTTGAACGTTACCAAGATCCCAACCTTGTGCCACTAATTTTACTTTCGCTTCCGCAGGGGTTGGCGATTCTTTAATTAGTGCAATGATTGGATCGATGTTAGCTAATGCAATAGCCAATGCTTCAAGAATATGAGCACGTTCACGGGCTTTACGTAATTCAAATACAGTACGGCGCGTCACCACTTCACGACGGTGAAGAATGAAGCACTCTAGCATTTCTTTCAGGTTAAACAGTTTAGGCTGACCATTGGTCAATGCCACCATGTTAATACCAAAAGAACATTGCATTTGAGTTTGCGCATATAAGTTGTTTAAAACAACTTCACCGACTTCGCCACGTTTGATCTCGATAACGATGCGCATACCGTCTTTATCAGATTCATCACGTAGACCAGTAATACCTTCAATCTTTTTATCTTTAACAAGCTCAGCAATCTTTTCGATCAAGCGGGCTTTGTTAACCTGATATGGGATTTCAGTAACAATAATACGCTCACGGCCATTATTGTCTTCAATTTCAGCTTTTGAGCGCATAATCGCACGGCCACGACCGGTCTTATACGCGTCAATGATCCCTTTACGACCATTAATGCTGGCTGCTGTCGGGAAATCAGGACCTGGGATGTAATCCATTAATTGCTCAATAGATAACTCAGGTTCTTCAATTAATGCTAAACAGCCTTTAATCACTTCTGAAATGTTATGTGGCGGGATATTTGTTGCCATACCAACCGCAATACCAGACGAACCATTAATTAATAATGTTGGTACACGAGTAGGTAAAACCGCTGGGATAAATTCAGTACCATCATAGTTAGGTACAAAATCTACGGTTTCTTTTTCTAAGTCAGCTAATAAAGAATGTGCCAACTTACGCATACGAATTTCGGTATAACGCATCGCCGCTGCTGAATCGCCATCAACAGAACCAAAGTTACCTTGGCCGTCAACGAGCGTGTAACGCATTGAGAATGGTTGTGCCATACGAACAATCGTATCGTACACGGCCGTGTCACCATGTGGGTGATATTTACCAATTACGTCACCAACAACACGAGCTGATTTTTTATAAGGCTTATTGAAGTCGTTTTTCAACTCGTTCATGGCAAATAACACACGACGGTGAACAGGTTTTAACCCATCACGAACGTCAGGTAATGCACGACCTACGATTACACTCATTGCATAATCTAAATATGAATTCTTTAGTTCGTCTTCGATGTTAATTGGCGAAATTGATGATGCCAGATCAGTCATAAACTGCTCGTTCCCCTAAAATTAGCGCACAATAATTATTCCATTTTATTGTGTAGCTCAAAAACGTGATTTGGCATTCTAACACAGATATTTAAAGAGGCTAGACCCTAGAACAAGGAAATATTAACGCGAGGATAAAAGCTGTCAAAAAATCTTTAAATTCAACTATCTCTATTACATTATTTGCGTATTTCATTTTGATAAATTGCCCCATAAAATACTGATGTCGTTTTTATGGGCAGACATTGAGCAATATTCCGTCAACCAAAGTGAAATCTTGCTTCATCTCACTATGTTTATTCAATCCAATGGTTATAATACCTGCAATAAATACTAATAATTAATGGGTTCTCGACATGTCTAACCAAGAACAAACCACGCCGCAAAATGTAGATCATCAAGAAATAGAAAAATTTGCCCAAATGGCCCAGTCTTGGTGGGATCCTAATGGCAGTTTCAAGCCTTTGCATCAACTTAACCCATTACGCCTTAATTATATCGATCAAACCAGTGGTGGTATTTTTGGTAAGCAAGTATTAGATATCGGTTGTGGTGGTGGTATTTTGTCAGAAAGCATGGCTAAAATTGGTGCCAATGTAACAGGTTTAGACATGGGTGAAGCGCAAATTGAAGTGGCTAAACTGCATGCATTAGAAACTGGCATCGATATCCAATATCAAACCATGACCGCAGAAGAACATGCACAGCAACATCAAGGCTATTATGATGTGGTCACATGCATGGAGATGTTAGAGCACGTCCCTGACCCATTATCAGTGATTAAAGCATGCTGCGATATGATTAAACCTAACGGTTATGTGTTCTTTTCAACCATTAACCGTAACCTGATGTCATATATTCAAGCAATTGTTGGCGCTGAATATGTTTTAAAGATGCTGCCAGTTGGCACGCATGACCACAGTAAGTTCATTAAACCGTCTGAGTTAATCAATTTGGTTGACCAAACAGAGCTTCATTGCCGTGATGCTCTTGGGATAAGCTTTAATCCTTTAACGGGTGTATATAAGTACACGAATAAAGTTGACGTTAATTATATGATCGCCACCCAAAAAGCTGATTAGTATCACATCGTCATCTTTAATAGCCAGCCATAAATAGTAGAACAATATTAAAGTAGTAATACTGCAGTGAATCAATGACATTACTACTTTAATCCTTCACTTAATTCATAATCGGATTAAGTAATCGCTAATAACTTCAGCACGCTTAGGATAACTATGAACAAGATTAAAGGTGTACTCTTTGATTTAGACGGTACATTAGCTGATACAGCCCCAGATCTTGTCCATGCATTAAATTTAAGTTTGCAAGAGCGCGGTATCGCTAGTAAAAGTATTGATAACTTACGCTCTGCTGCCTCCCATGGTAGTTTGGCGCTTGTAAAAGCCGGTATACCTGAGCTTTCCCATGAGTTACAAATCGAAGTTCAGCAAGCTTTGTTAGTGCATTACCAACGGGTCAATGGTGAAAAAGCATCATTATTTAGCGGTTTTGATGATTTTCTGTTGTTATTAGAGCAACGTGACATCCCTTATGGTGTTGTTACTAATAAACAAGCCCGTTTTACTCGGCCATTGGTTAAGGCCTTAAACATCGAGCACAAACTCACTGCGATTATCAGTGGTGACTCCACCCAGCACTCCAAACCACATACCGCGCCAATGTTACTTGCTGCCCAGCAAATTAATTGCCTGCCACAGGACATCCTATATATAGGTGATGCTGAAAGGGATTTAATTGCCGCCCGTAATGCTGGGATGAAAGGCGCTATCGCATTATGGGGTTATTTGTCAGAGCAAGATAAACCCAATGAATGGCCGAGTGATTTTCAGTTCAGCAAGGTTGCCGACTTACATCAGGCTTTCCTTAACAAATCTTAAATATAAATAGCAAATAATTTTGTTAACAAAACAATCGATCGCCGAATATTGTAGCGATCGAGCTCACGTTTTTTTTCGGCTAAATATTAATCTTAACCAACAAAATATCGTGTATTTTGACCTAGCAGGTTAGCCTTCACTAACATTGGCCACTATACATAAGATATCCACAACTTATTCACTAAATTGCTGCTTGCAAATCGCCCCAAACCTCACTATCTTGTATGTAAGTTTTAATTAAACACCATATCTTGTGTGTGACATCAGAACAAGACACAAGGCTTTTTCTGCTTTGGGTCTTCAAATAACACTCGTATTTCTTGGATATATTACGTTGTTAGTGCTTATGGATGATCAACTTACAAGGGAACGTATTGTGATTTAATGGCGATCGTAAACGAGACGATTAAAAAAGATCCAAAATTTAAATCACGCAAACTATTTTACAATCAAGGCTTTTTTAATGAACAGCAATATGACAGTCACAAAACGCAGTGGCGAACGCGAAACAATCGATTTAGACAAAATTCATCGCGTTATCGAGTGGGCAGCTAAAGGATTGAAAAACGTTTCAGTCTCAGAAGTTGAATTACGTTCTCATCTACAATTCTTTGACGGTATTCCAACTGAAGCAATCCACGAAACCATTATTAAAGCAGCAGCAGACTTAATCTCACCAGAAGCGCCTGATTATCAATTCCTCGCTGCAAGACTTGCTGTTTTTCATTTACGTAAAAAAGCTTTTGGCCAATTTGAGCCACCGAAGTTAGTTGATCAAGTCACTCGCTTGGTTGAACTTGGCAAATACGATAAGCATATTTTAGAAGATTACACGTCAGAAGAATTAACCATTTTAGATGGTTATATTGACCACTGGCGCGATATGAACTTTTCTTATGCTGCAGTTAAACAGCTTGAAGGCAAATACCTAGTTCAAAACCGCGTCACTAACGAAATTTATGAAAGTGCTCAGTTCCTGTATATTTTAGTGGCAGCTTGTTTATTTGCGCGTTACCCAAAAGACACCCGTTTAGATTACATCAAACGTTTTTATGACGCGGCTTCAACATTTAAGATTTCTTTACCAACCCCAATCATGGCAGGTGTACGTACTCCGACACGTCAATTTAGCTCATGTGTTTTAATTGAATGTGACGACAGCCTTGACTCTATCAATGCGACCGCATCTTCAATTGTAAAATACGTTAGTCAACGCGCAGGTATTGGGATCAATGCCGGTCGTATCCGTGCATTAGGTAGCCCTATTCGCGGTGGTGAAGCATTCCATACCGGTTGCTTACCATTTTACAAATACTTTCAAACAGCGGTTAAATCGTGCTCTCAAGGCGGCGTACGTGGTGGTGCAGCTACCCTATTCTACCCGTTATGGCATTTAGAAGTTGAATCGTTACTGGTACTTAAAAATAACCGTGGTGTTGAAGACAACCGTGTTCGCCATCTTGATTACGGTGTACAGCTAAACAAATTGATGTACCAACGTTTAATCAAAGGTCAAAACATCAGCCTATTCAGCCCATCTGATGTGCCAGGTTTATACGACGCTTTCTTCGCTGATCAAGACGAATTTGAACGTCTATACCTTCAGTATGAAGCTGACTTAAGCATTCGTCGTAAAGAGATTAAAGCAGTTGAATTATTTTCATTGATGATGCAAGAGCGTGCATCAACAGGCCGAATCTACATTCAAAATGTTGATCACTGCAATACTCACAGCCCATTTGATCCGCAAGTTGCGCCAATTAAGCAATCAAACCTTTGTTTAGAAATCGCCTTGCCAACTAAACCGTTGAAGAATATTGATGATCCAAATGGTGAGATTGCCCTTTGTACATTATCAGCATTAAACCTTGGTGCTATCAAAGATTTATCAGAGCTAGAACCATTAGCTGACTTAGCAGTACGTGCATTAGATAACTTGCTTGATTATCAAGATTACCCAATCATTTCAGCGCAACTTGGTTCTATGAATCGTCGTACTCTAGGCATAGGTGTGATTAACTTCGCTAATTACCTTGCTAAGAATGGCATGAAATATTCTGATGGCTCAGGTAATAACTTGACCCATAAAACCTTTGAAGCAATTCAATTTTACTTATTGAAAGCATCAAACAATTTAGCAAAAGAGCAAGGCGCATGTCCTTTGTTCAATGAAACAACGTACGCTCAAGGTATTTTACCCATTGATACCTATAAACGTGACTTGGATAAAATTTGTGACGAGCCATTACACATGGATTGGGAAGGTTTACGTGCCGATATTAAACAGCACGGCCTGCGTAACTCCACTCTTTCGGCATTAATGCCGTCTGAAACATCATCGCAAATTTCTAATGCAACCAATGGCATTGAACCACCACGTGGCCTGATCAGTGTTAAAGCCAGTAAAGATGGTCAATTAAAGCAAGTTGTACCTGACTTTGATGAACTTAAAGATAAGTATGAATTACTTTGGAATATGCCAAATAATGAGGGTTACTTACAGTTAGTCGCTTTGATGCAGAAGTTTGTGGACCAAGCAATCTCATCAAATACCAATTACGACCCGACACGATTTGATAATCAAAAAGTGCCTATGCAAACCTTACTGAAAGATTTGCTCACCGCTTATAAGCTTGGGGTTAAGACCCTTTACTATCACAACACCCGTGATGGTGCATCGGATCAGTTTGATGACATCACTGTCGTTGAAAAAGAAGACGATGGTTGTGCAAGCGGCGCTTGTAAGATTTAATCACTAATTAGCATATCAACGCGGGGAGTTTTCCCCGCTTTTTTGGGATATAAAAATGGCTTACTCTACTTTCTGTCAAACTCCGAACAACCCAATGTATGAACCTATGTTCATGGGACAACCCGTTAACGTTGCACGTTACGATCAACAAAAATATGAAGTGTTCGAAAAGTTAATTGAAAAACAATTATCCTTTTTCTGGCGTCCGGAAGAAGTAGATGTAAGTAAAGATAAAATCGATTATCAAAGTTTACCTGAGCATGAAAAGCATATTTTTATCTCAAACCTCAAATACCAAACCTTACTTGATTCAATTCAAGGCCGCTCACCAAACGTAGCATTATTGCCATTAGTGTCGTTACCTGAGCTTGAAACTTGGATTGAAACTTGGTCTTTCTCTGAAACTATTCACTCTCGTTCATATACCCATATTATTCGTAATATTGTTAATGATCCTTCAGTAGTTTTTGATGACATCGTCGTCAACCAAGAAATCTTAAAACGGGCCGGTGATATCGCTCAATATTATGATGACTTGATTGAATTAACCCAAGTGATGAATCTACACGGACAAGGCACGCACCTCATCAACGGTAAAGAAATTACCGTTAATAGCCGTATTCTTAAAAAATCATTGTATTTATGCATGATGTCAGTCAACGCATTAGAAGCAATTCGTTTTTATGTTAGCTTTGCATGTTCATTTGCTTTTGCTGAACGTAACTTAATGGAAGGCAATGCAAAAATTATTCGTTTGATTGCCCGTGATGAAGCATTACACCTTAATAGTACTCAGCATATTTTAAATATTATGCAAGGTGGAAAAGACGATCCTGAAATGGGTGAAATTGCGGCTGAATGTGAGCAAGAAGCCTATGACATCTTTTATAAAGCTGCAGAACAAGAAAAGCAGTGGGCACAGTACTTATTTAAAGACGGTTCAATGATTGGCTTAAATGAACAGATTTTATGTCAGTACGTTGAATATATTACTAACCAGCGCATGAAAGCGGTTAATTTAAAACAGCCTTATGCTGAGCAAACTAATCCACTTCCTTGGATGAAAAACTGGCTTGAAAGTGATGCGGTACAAGTTGCCCCACAAGAAGTAGAAGTCTCTTCTTACTTAGTAGGACAAATTGATTCAGCTGTTGATAGCGATGAGTTTTTAGATTTTGACCTATAATAGACATTTAAAAAAAGCCCCCATTGTTAGCTTAAATGGGGAACCTGTGTTGCTGTTTAATCAACAGCAACACACGCTTTTAGAAGTATTAGAAATAAAAAAAGTCAACGTCTTCTCTGAATGTCGACGTGGTTTTTGTGGTGCCTGTAAAACCAAAATCATTAGTGGTAAGGTGAGCTATATCACTGAGCCACTTGTTGAGTTAGAAGCTGATGAATGCCTGCCATGTTGCTGCGTACCCGATAGCAATATTGATTTAGATCTCACCACAGATGAACCCAGTAATATTTACGTTCAACAACGCAGACATTTATTAGTGACTGAGTAATATCACTAATTAACGCTAAGTCATGACCTGACTTTTAGTAATAGCATCTTTGATAGACATAAAAATTGAATTATATTCTTTCTTTTTTAGCTGCGATGAACATTTTTTCCACCTCACCAAACATCCAGTTCATTATGTGTCCCGCACCTTTATCCCGTCGCTTCACTAATCCCATTTCAATGGTGAGTGAATCCGATATGTGATAACAGCTTAACTCAATTATCTCGCCTGTATACCAATCTGAATGGGCAATATGCTCCGGTACTAAGGCCCA
Source organism: Shewanella sp. 10N.286.51.B8 (assembly GCF_041469325.1). Lineage (NCBI taxonomy): Bacteria > Pseudomonadati > Pseudomonadota > Gammaproteobacteria > Alteromonadales > Shewanellaceae > Shewanella > Shewanella sp. 10N.286.51.B8. The sequence continues at coordinate 55,685 of NZ_JBFRKG010000010.1, read as the reverse complement.
ACCTAAACCACGGGCAACGAGAGAAGTAATATAATAATAGCTGTCCACGTGCCAACAATTAGCTGAAATAGGTTTACCTGTGGTTTCTAAGTCACAAATAACAAATTGTTTATACATGTTTAACTGTGAAATATTTGGCACTGGTATTGACGCTAACGGATGTTTCGGTGCAACAATTAGAGATTGGTGAAAACTATCAATGGTAAAGAACTCTAAACTGTCACTCAGTTGTTCACCCAAGAACAAAATACCTAAATCAGCCTTTCCTATTTCAACCCACTGTGCAATATCGTCTCGGGTTCCATTTAAGATAGTCAGTTTTAATAATGGAAATTGGTGAGCGGTTTTATCAAAGAAATCTTCGAAAATAGAGATAGGTACAGCTTCGTCAATAGCGATTGTTAGCGACAATTCATCATCAGTCATTACCGACATAGCTCTAGCATTTAAACGCTCACATTGTGCTATAACGGCATTGGCTTCAATATACATTTGTTCGCCCTGCTCTGTCAGCACAGGTAAACGCCCAGATCTATCAAATAATTTAAAACCTAAATCAATTTCCAAGTTAGCTATAGCACTGCTTATCCTTGACTGCGCTTTTCCTAAAGAACGGGCAGCAGCAGAAAATGAACCTAAATTCACGGCAGTAACAAATGCTTGTAATTGCTCTATAGACCAATTCATATTCATACTCTTAATTGAATCATTAACAATCTATCCGTTTAGCGGATAGTAACCAACTTTAGTCTATCTTATATGGTGCGATAATGATGCTTCATTCTCAACAAGCCTTAAAAAAATGTCGTTAATCATATCTCAAAAAGCCTTAAAAAAATGTCGTTAATCATATCTCAAAAAGTTAATCCTAATAATGTGAAGCAACATTATTGGAAATATGCCATTCCATCGATTAGCGCAATGCTAGTCAGTGGCTTATATCAAATCATCGACGGTATCTTCGTTGGCCATTACATTGGTTTCGAGGGGCTTGCTGGGATCAACCTCGCTTGGCCAATTATCAGCGGTATTATTGGTGTTGGCATGATGATAGGCATGGGTGCAGGCAGCTTATTATCGATAAGCCGTGGCGAGAATAACCCTATAAAATCAAAACGCATTTTAAATAATGCCATCGCCCTGCTCATTGGCTTTAGCATAATGGCTGCGCTGTTCATTCAATTTTTTGCTAAAGACTTATTGTTATTACAAAAAGCTGAAGGTGAGAACTTATCTATGGCAATGGCCTATATAGACGTTTTTGTTTATGGCGCATTTTTTACAACCGCGGCTACTGCAATACCACTGTTAATTCGTAATGATGAAAACCCGGCTATCGCGACACAACTTATGGTGCTAGGTGCCTGTGTAAATATCATATTGGATTACCTGCTGATTGTCCTTTACCCAATGGGCTTGCATGGTGCTGCGTTGGCTACCATGATTTCTCAAACCTTAGTCGTGATATTAGGCGGCTGTTATTTTATGTCGAGTAAATCGAATACTAAATTACAATTTTCTTTGAATGTCATTAACGTTAAGACTATGGGTTCTATAATGGCATTGGGCTTATCCAGTTTGTTTATGTTCATGTATTTTAGCTTTATTATTGCCTTACATAACTACTCATTCATGGTTTACGGCTCGGCTGTACATGTCGCCGCCTTCGCGATTATCGGCTACATCGCCACAATGTTTTATCTCATAGCAGAAGGGATTGCTGGGGGTATGCAGCCACCGGTAAGTTATTATTACGGCAAAAAACAAATAGCCAACATCAAAACAACGGTGATTCTTGCGACAAAAGTCGTTTGTATTTTCGCACTGTTATTGGTTGTAGTATTAAACTTGTTTCCTAGCAATGTGCTGCAGCTGTTCAGTCATGGCGATGGCGCATTAATGGCTGAAGCTTTAATCGGAATTCGATTACATCTGTTTGCGTTAATCTTGGACGGTATTATCTTTGTGGCCACAGTGTATTTTATGGCCGTTAATCAAGGCCGTAAATCCTTAACCATTTCGATAAGTAATATGCTGATCCAACTTCCATTTTTGATGCTTTTGCCGTTGATGATTGGGGTCAATGGTATTTGGCTGGCTGTGCCACTTTCCAATATAAGCTTATGTCTTTTACTGATGCCGATGGTATTTAATGAACTAAAACGCATTAAAAAGATCGACGAACAACACCAGCCTGTAGCGGTAGTACAGCAAAGTCCCCAAACAACGAGTGTGCACGCGTAAGCGCTGTGCAAATATACAAAAGGACTGCAAATGCAGTCCTTTTTAGTTTATTCGATTGTAGACTGTAGGCCTAAATCATTAAGGGGTTAACCGTAGGTGTAACTTGCACCAAGGCCTAATGGGAAACCAATTGACCAATAGATTAATAACCAAGCGCTCCAAATAGACAACAATGCCAAGCTAAATGGCAGCATCATAGAAATTAACGTACCAATGCCTATGCCTTTCACATAACGTTGACAGTAAACTACCACCAACGGGAAGTATGGCATCAATGGGGTAATGATATTAGAGCTTGAATCGCCCACTCGGTAAGCGGCTTGGGATAAATCTGGGCTAATATTGAGCTGCATCAACATAGGAACCAGTACCGGCCCAATCAGTGCCCATTTAGCCGACGATGAACCAACAAATAGGTTAACGAAACCAACTAAAATTACCATGCCAATAACGGTAACTTCAGCAGGCAAGTTCATGGCTTTTAAGCCGCCTGCGCCTTCTACCGCAATTAACGCACCAAGGTTTGACGCTGAAAATGCAGCGACAAACTGGGCACAGAAAAACGCCATTACAATATAGTGCGCCATGCCACTCATTGATTTTGACATCGCCTGCACCACATCGGCTGAACTTTTAAAGGTGCCAGTCATAAAGCCATAAACCAAACCTGGCAATACAAAGAAGATAAAGATTAACGGCACAATTGATTGCATCAATGGCGCACTAAAACTGGTTAACGAACCACTAGCATCGCGTAAGGTTGATGTTTCAGGAATAGTTAATGAGAAAAAGCCAACTATCGCGGCCAACATCACCGCCGATGCCACTCTAAATGCATTTATTTCTTTAGAAGTAACCTCTTCCATTGCTGGTAAATCTACTTCTTCACGCTTTACTTTATGGCTACGATTAAGTCTTGGCTCAAGAATTTTATCGGTTAAATACCAAATTGTTAAGGTAATTGGGATACATGATGAAGCTGCAAAGAACCAATTATTGAGTGGGTTGACTTGAATATCAGGATCGACAATTTGCGCTGCCGACTGAGTAAAGCTTTGTAATAGTGGGTCAATTCCTGAGGGAATAAAGTTGGCGCAAAAACCGCCTGATACCCCTGCAAACGCCGCGGCAATACCAGCTAATGGATGGCGACCAACAGTATAAAATATTACCCCAGCAAGTGGGATAACCACCACGTAACCTGCATCTGTTGCAGTATGTGAAATAATGCCCACTAACACGACCGCTGGCGTTAAAAATTTAGCGGGAGTGATTTTAAGCATTTGCTTCAGCGCGGTATTGATAAAACCCGATTGCTCTGCAACGCCGACACCTAACATGGCAACAAGGACCACCCCTAATGGGGCAAACGCGGTAAAGGTAGACACCATAGAGGTTAAAAAGTGCGTTAATGCTTCAGCGCTAAGCAAATTATTAACCACGATTGGACTATCGGTTCTTGGATCAATTGCCTCAAAACTTACCCCAGACAATAAAGCTGAAATTCCCCATACTGCAAACATCAAAATTAAGAATAGCATTGCAGGATCTGGTAATTTATTACCCACTCGCTCAATACCATCTAATGCTCTTCCTAAAAAGCCGGGTGCTTTTTCTGAAGACTCACTTGTAGTTGTCATTTTAGCCCTACCTTCATTGATACCTTAATCCATTAGCAAAGCATAAATGCCATCAACATTTATCGCTAGTGGATAGAGGTTATATCTATTTTTGAATTTTTGTATTTTTCAGTTTATTAAACCAACCTTTAAGCAAACTTAAAAAAAGAGCCACAATGCTTATAAAAAAAGCATCAAACACAATATTCAGAACTTTATTCCGCAGTTTAGATATATTGACAATTACAGCACTACTAAAAAAAAACAGACAAACCCAAGGTGGCAACATAACAAACAACCCATTAACATCAGTAACTTGCGGTATTTTTTATTATAAAAACACTCATCACTCAGGGTCTAAATCTGTTAACCTTTAATAAAAATAGTTACTATAAAATGAGTTGTTGAGGGCACATGAGTCAATCAAAAGACAAATACAGTATTAATAATACTGACTACGAAGTGGGACAAGATAATATCCAGAAATGGGGTTTTGATATCCACAATCCTGTTTTTGGTATCAGTGCAGGCTTAATCGCTGTTTTTCTAATTGCATTACTTTCAGTCGATGCAAGCACTGCAAAAGCAGCACTCGATGGCGTTAAATGGAAAATAATCAATAATTTTGATGTGCTTTTCATGTGGTCTGCAAACTTTTTCTTACTATTTTGTATCGCCTTAATTATTTCTCCCTTTAGAAAAATCCGCCTTGGTGGCAATGACGCAGTACCCGAATATTCCATATTTTCATGGATGGCGATGCTATTTGCAGCAGGAATGGGCATTGGGCTGATGTTTTGGGGCTTAGCAGAACCTGCAGCTCATTATACTGGTTGGTTTGAAACGCCCGGTGGTGTCGAGCCATTTACTGATGAAGCCATTAAAGCTTCTCTAGGTGCTACCATGTTCCATTGGGGTCTACACCCATGGGCAATATATGCGGTAGTAGCATTATCAATGGCCTTCTTCACATTCAATAAAGGCTTACCCCTGTCTATGCGCTCTGCGTTCTACCCTATTTTAGGTGATAGAACTTGGGGTTGGTTTGGTCATATCATTGATATATTGGCAGTGCTTGCCACTCTGTTTGGTTTAGCAACATCACTAGGCTTGGGCGCTCAACAAGCTGCCAGTGGTATAAGTCATGTATTTGGGATCAGTAATGGCATTTCAACTCAACTTATTATTGTTGCATTTGTTACTTCATTAGCCATATTTTCAGTGATTCGCGGTATGCACGGCGGCGTTAAAGTTCTCAGCAATATTAATTTACTGGCAGCTTTTGCTTTATTGTTATTTATCATAATAATGACTTTTTCCGTCACTCTGACCTATTTACCGATTACTATCATGGGCTATATTGAAAATATTATTCCATTAAGCAATCCACATGGTCGAGAAGACGAAGCTTGGATGCATGGCTGGACAGTATTTTACTGGGCGTGGTGGATATCTTGGTCACCATGTGTGGGGATGTTTATTGCACGTATTTCTCGCGGTAGAACAGTAAAAGAATTCCTACTTGGCGTACTATTGATACCAACAGCGATTACTATTTTTTGGATGGCAACATTTGGCGGCAATGCTATTGATCAAATCATCAATCAAGTCGGTGAATTAGGTGCCAATGGGCTAACAGATATCACGCTAGCGTTATTTCAGGCTTTTGACGTAATGCCAATGACTTCGATAATTTCGATTCTTTCAATCATATTGATCATGGTGTTCTTTATTACTTCATCTGACTCGGCTTCACTGGTCATAGACAGTATTACATCCGGAGGTAAGATTGATGCACCAGTGCCACAACGTATCTTTTGGGCAACCACAGAAGGCGCTATTGCAGCGGTATTATTGTATGTTGGTGGTACAGAAGCGATACAAGCCCTTCAAGCGGGCGCTATATCCACAGGACTCCCTTTCACCATTATCTTACTGACAATGTGTGTAAGCTTAACAATGGGTTTGAAATCGGAAATGGATATTAACCAGAAAAACTACGCTAAGTAATAATTGTAGTTCTAATTAAAATTCCATTAAGTAGAATATAAAACCAGCAAAATACTATTAAAAATAGATTTGCTGGTTTTTTTTGCATTAAAGCTGACTATTATTTCACCGGTTAAGGTTTTTCGACATTAACGCCTTTACTACTTGCTCGAGTAATAAAAAACTTCATTGATACATCGCCAGTATTAAATATGCCGTGTAAGTCCCAGGGGGAAACATACAATACATCGCCAGTTTTTGCAGGTGTTTCTACGCCGTTTAACGTCCAAATACCCGAGCCTTCTACAATGTATAAATACTCCTCTTCAGCATGTTGGTGAGGCGGATGAATTTCGTTGTTAGGTTCTATAATTGCCAAACCCACAATTGTATCCTTGGTGCCTATTGTTTCGCCGTAAAAATAGGTGTAGAAATCACTACCATCGTAAGCTGTCTTATGGGTGTTTTCAAAGTTAACAATACTAGATTGAATATGACTATTTGATTCATTATTTATAGCGTTAGTTTCATTCGAATCTGTATTTTTTACAAAGGCACACGACGTCAGAAAAGTTATAGATATCGAAATAATTAAGTAAAATCCCGATACTTTTGCCATTTTTGACAGATTATTTTTCATAGCTTGTTCCTTATCGTAAATAAATTGCCAACTTTAACTTAAGCACTTTCATAAAAAAGTACTCAGCCGGCTACCTATTTATCTGATCCAATAGCCCCTTCACCAACTTGTTAAATTTTCAGGTATTAATATAACCAGAGACACATATATTCTTATCTGTGATTCAGATTAACTTATCAATTTTAGGTATATTGCATTGTCATTATTAAGCTATTTATCATTATTAAAAATAGCATCGAGCTTAATACGTTCAACTGAATTTAATTCGGGTGATCCACCCTGCATACCAGAACCTGAGGCAATCCATAGGTAGCCATTTGCTTCGATAACACCACTCCCGTGTCTTCCTTGAATTAAAGAAGGCTTTTTAAGCCATTGTTTTGATTGGCTATCAAATAAGTGAACTTCTTCATGAGCTTTATTGGGATCGGCACTTTCTCCCCCGACTACTATCAATTTATTTTGATGAGCGAATATTGCAATGCCAGCTCGTGGGATTGGTAATTCGTTTCGCACTACTTGCCATTGATTAGTCTCGATATTAAATACATCAAGTTTGCCTTCAACTAACTCAAAGACTTGATTGTGCTTGCCTAGAGTTCTTCGTCCCCCTGCAACATAAATATGATTATTTATTAGCGCAGCTTGAGCATGGTCTCGCGCGTGTGGGGCATCATTTAGAATAGTCCAGGTATTGGTCATAAAGTCATAGCGATCAACCCAGTTAACATTGCCATCTAGGTGACCGTTAGTAATACCGCCAATAAGGTAAAGGGAATCGTTTTTAACAACAGCAACGGCACTACCTCTTAACCTTGCTGGTGGAATAGCAGGACCTTTTTCCCATTTGTTTTCATTGGGGTAAAAATAATAAATATTTTCAACTGGCGTCTCAGCGGGATAAGCTCCAGTTAACGCCCCTGCAATAACAATTTTGTTTTTCCATACACTTGGTTGAAAGTGATGTAGCTCTATGGGGGATTCTTGTAAAGGGTGCCACATTAACAAATTAGGGTCAAACTCATCAACGGCTTTTATTCCTCTGCCACCAATTAAATAACCCTTATCTTCAAATTTGATAAAGCCCGCTTCGTGGCGTGCAGAGAAAGAGTTCGACGTTGCTATTTGCTGCCAAGTGGTTGTGGCTGTTGCGTTAAGTACAACAAATAGTGAAACAAATAGTGAAACAAACAAGGCCACCAAAGAAAGGGGGGAATGGGTAATTTTCATGGCTATTTCTCTGAAAGCGTTTTGTTATACTTAGTAAAAAACGCCGCTACCGTTGGTGTGTCTTGAATATCTAATATATAAGTGACTTCAACTAAATCAGAAAAGTCAGTACCGCCAGCTGAAATCGCCTTGTTATCGTAGCGCCCATTAATACCATTATATTTTGTACATATTTCATTGGCCTGTTTCCAAACTTTTGCTGACAAAAGCTTGGTATCTTCAAGATTTTTACTTGAGTAGGATTGATTGTTAAATCCTGGGGTACCGTTTCCTTCTTTGTTACCGTCAGCAATTCTTATGTAAGTGGTGTTTTGCTTAACGTAATTTAATGCATCCACGCTAGTTTCTTGTTCATTCCAATCGGCGTGTTGCACTACGATTATTTGATCTTTGGAAAATGAGATATTGAATTCACTAAGTGCTACTAATATTTCTTGAGTAAAATCACTTTGCCCTGCCTCTACCATCCAAACATTGCCACCTAAAGATAATGTTTTGTTTATCTTTTTGATGCTTCTATAGATAGAGTTTTGTCTGTCGTTATGTGCATCTGTCCAGTTTTGCTTGAACACCATATCGAATAGGTTATTTGCCGGTACATAGGCGCCTGCTTGTATGCCGTAAGTGCCGCTAATAGCGTAGTAATTCAAGTTTTTATATTCCTTTGATTGCAGTAATAAATCGAATGCTGCAATGGTATGAACATCATCAACATCCGTTTTAAGATCAAAGTTTAAAAGTAGTAAGTCTTTGTCTATGTCGAACTTTTGTTCCGTGGCAGCGCCATTAAATGATAAAAATAGCGAAATGATGAACAAGAGAGATTGAGTTATGTATTTCATGTAGAGCCTCATGGTTATTTATTATGTTTAGACAAACATTAAGTTATTTTTTTCTATCAAAAGCATTGATTTTTCGACTGTTAGCGAACTTAAACAGCAGGTACAGCTAGAAAGAATAAAGTTATGCTAGCTGTTTTTTTAGTGAACAAATTGACTGTCAAAATATCAACCCATCAACAGTTATGGTTATAATGACCATTACCATAACGTCTTAACGATACGATGTTCAACAACTTTTTATTAACAATTTTATCACCCAAGATTTAACCATTGAAAAATCTACTCTTTATTGCCTTAAACTAATGTATTTAGACTGGAGTGTTATGCTTAATGCGGTCACCTAATTAGATGTGAATTTTCAAAGCTCTAGTGGTCAAAAAATATTGGCAAACCTCAGCAAGATTAGCAATCTATACATTGGTACCCCTCCTTTAAACATTAAATAATTAGCGACTTACTTAGCAGAACTACAATGTGTCACCTATGCTTTAGATAATCTGAATATAAATCTGTAGGTTGTACATGACTGTGAGAAAAAGCATCCCCAAGGTTGCCGAAACTGTTTTAGTTGATGGTCATTACATAGTTGAGCAACGATCTTATGTTGAGCGCCGCAAAAACAAATCGGCTATCGTTCGTTATGACCGCAGAAAACAGCGAGACCCACGTTTACCGCAATTTAAATCTATTGACGAGGTGGTGTGACTTCAATAGCCGATAGGTCTAAATAATCATTTCAACAACCATCCTCTAAAGACCAAATACCATGTCACCAAATCAAATTATCATTGTCATAATCTTATTCGTTACTATGGCGCTTTTTTTATGGGGGCGCTGGCGTCATGACTTAGTCGCTATGTCTGCCTTGCTTGTTTGTGTATTCACAGGTCTAGTCCCAAGCAGTGAAGCTTTTACAAGTTTCAGTCACCCAGCAGTCATCACTGTGGCCGGTGTGCTGGTATTAGGCTATGGCCTGCAACGCTCCGGTGCTGTCGATATATTGGCAAAGTACTTATTACCAGCTCAAGCGGGACCAACCTTGAGTATACTGGGGCTGATCAGTTTGGCGGCCTTGCTATCAGGGTTTATGAATAATGTAGGCGCCCTTGCATTACTAATGCCTATTGCGATTCAAATGGCTGCTAAATATGACTTACCTGCAGGGAAAGTATTAATGCCACTGGCATTTGGTTCAATTTTAGGCGGGATGACAACTTTAATTGGTACGCCAACAAATATCGTCGTTTCTGGATTTCGTGAATCCAGCGGATTAGGTAGTTTTACCATGTTTGACTTTTCGCCAGTAGGTGTTTGTATTGCTCTGGCTGGAATCGTGTTTGTCGGTTTATTTGGCTGGCATATCGTACCCAGTCGCAAACAATCTTCATCTGGCAGTTTTGATACCGGTAATTACTTCTGTGAAGTTAATATTGTGGCTGGCAGTATTGCTGAAAAAATGAATCTGCGAGAAGTAGATAAATTGCTTGATGAGGCCGATGCTCAAATTATCAGCATGATCCGTCGCGAGGTACACCTCACGGCCCCAAATCCAAATAGAGTGCTACAAACTGGTGATATCCTGATCATAGAAGTCGAACCGGAATCTATCCCTAAAGCACTTTCTAGCCTAGGGCTAGAACTTGAACCAGAAAGCGCTATTACAGAAGAAGCGCAAACTGTAGCAGTGGTTGAAACTAAACTGCAAAAAAAAGGCGACGAATCAACACCAGAATCTGCTAAAGATGATGATAATGACACAAGTAAGCCTGCAGAAATTATCATGCAGGAGCTAGTCGTAATGCCAGGCACCACAATAGTTAATCGCTCGGTATCCGATATTGAATTACGTAACCGCTATGGTATCAATTTACTCGCCATTTCTCGCCAAGGCCACCGCTCAGTAAAACGTTTACGATCTACCCCGATAAAAGCCGGTGACGTATTATTACTTCAAGGTGATCCTGAATCTGTATCAGGTTTTGCATCTCAGTACGGCTGCTTACCTTTGGCGGCGCGTGATATTCGCGTCCCCAAAAAAGGACATGCACTAACTGCGTCACTGATCATGATAATTACCCTCATTACTGTAGCGTTCGGAATACTGCCAGCAGCGGTAGCATTTGTAGCAGGCGCCCTTGCCTTTACTTTATTTGGCTTAGTACCAATCCGCTCTATTTATACTTCAATCGACTGGCCTGTGATTGTTTTACTTGCGGCTTTACTGCCTGTTGCTAATGCTATGTACACAACTGGCACCGCAGATTTAATTGCCCAGTTTTTACTGGATAATATTGCCCAGAGCCATGCCATTGGCGCATTATTATTGGTGTTAATTGTGACCATGTTTTTATCTGATTTGATGAATAATGTCGCCACTGCAGCAGTCATGTGCCCGATCGGGATCAGTACTGCAGCCCAACTTGGGGTTAACCCTGATACATTCTTAATGGCCATAGCGATTGGGGCATCATGCGCGTTTTTAACGCCAATAGGTCATCAAAACAATACCCTGATCCTCGGTCCTGGTGGGTTTCGCTTTGGGGATTATTGGCGACTGGGTTTATTACTTGAACTTATTGTGGTGTCAGTGAGCATACCTATGCTGCTATGGGTGTGGCCATTTTAATCAACATTGCTGAATTTCTAATAGCTTCCACATAATGCATTCACAAGCTATATTTTATATCGCTTGTGATCAGCAATGGGCTTTTTAATAATCAGTTTTGACGTTTTGCCTTTAATCTTACCAAGGCAACACTTGACCGTTTGAATGTTTAAATACGCCAGTTTGACTCATATCAAGTTGCGTTATTAAACCTACAATACGCGCAGCTGATTCAGTTGCTGATATATCACCGCCATGATTTACCATATCTGTTTGTACATAACCTGGGTGATATATACCGACCGCAACCTCTTTTGATGCTAAGTCATGACTTAACGACATTGATGCAGCATTTAAAGCAGCCTTTGACATACGGTAACCATAACGACCACCTGAGGTATTATCTTCGATAGAGCCCATTCTTGAGGTTATCATCGCAACTTTACCACCAACATTTAGTTGTGATTGTAGCGCAGCAACAATACGCAACGGAGCCAGTGCGTTTACTTCAAACTGCTGGCGAATCGTATCTATGTTCAGATGAGCTAACTGCTCATCACGTAAAATACCCGCATTGCACACCAGTACGTCAATTAACACACCAGCAAGTGAGGTTTTCATATTATGAATCCCCTCATCGGTAGCCACATCAATTTGAGTTATCACGTTAATACCCAAATCGTCGAGCTCATCAGAAGTATGACGGCATAATCCAAACACTTTATAACCTTGCTGCTTGAATAGTTTTGCTAGTGCTAAACCAATACCGCGGTTTGCACCCGTAATAACAACGTTTTTTGACATAGGATAATCCTTAAACACTGAGCTCTGCATTGAAACAAACCTCAGTAAGTAAACTTAGTAATTATATTTAATACAAATAGTGAATATTATCAGTAAACAAAAAAACCTAGCAAATTGCTAGGTTTTTTAATTAATACTCACCTTAAGCTTAAATCGCCATGGCCAGCTCAGCGCCTTGTCTAATAGCGCGTTTAGCATCTAATTCAGCGGCAACATCAACACCACCAATAAGGTGAACTGGTAACCCTGACGCTTTCATCTCATCGACTAATGTGCGGTTAGACTCTTGCCCTGCACATAAGACTACATTATCAACCGCAAGAATTTCTGACTGCTCACCGACTTTAATATGTAACCCTTGTTGGTCAAACTTTTCATAGCTAACACCGGTTTTCATATTCACTTGATGCTGCTTTAAAACACTACGATGGATCCAGCCGGTTGTTTTACCTAAACCTTTACCCATTTTAGTGGTTTTACGTTGCAGTAAATACACATCGCGACTTGGGTTATGCTCTGATTCGTCAGTTAAACCGCCAGCATGTTGATAGCTTTTATCAATACCCCATTGCTTTAACCACTTTTCAGGCTGTAATGTTGATGATTCCTTCTCGCACAGGAAATGCGCCATATCAAAACCAATACCGCCAGCACCGATTAACGCAACTTTATCACCAATCTCTACTTCACCTTTTAGCACTTGCTGATAATCAACCACTTTAGGATCATCAAATCCCGGTAAGGATAACGCCCGTGGGACAACCCCAGAGGCAATAATCACTTCATCAAACTTTTCAGAGGCTAATACTGCTGCATCTAAACGGGTGTTTAATCGTAATTCGACATTATGCAGCTTCATTTGATTTTTGAAATAACGAATGGTTTCGTGAAACTCTTCTTTACCTGGAATTTTACGCGCTAAGTTAAATTGGCCGCCCACTTCGTCTTTAGCTTCAAACAATACTACTTCATGGCCACGTGAAGCGGCATATACAGAAAACGCCATTCCAGCAGGGCCTGCGCCCATAACCGCAAGACGTTTTTTACCTGTGGTTGGGGTAAAATTAATCTCAGTTTCATAACATGCACGTGGATTAACTAAACAGGTAGCACGTTTCATTGAGAAGGTATGATCTAAACACGCTTGGTTACAACCAATACAGGTATTGATTAATTCACTTTGATCAGCTGCCGCTTTATTAACAAATTCAGCATCGGCTAAGAAAGGCCGCGCCATTGATACCATGTCAGCCTGACCCGATGCGATAATTGATTCACCAATTTCAGGGGTATTAATACGGTTAGTCGCAATTAATGGCACATTAACTTCTGATTTGAGTTTTTCAGTCACCCATGCAAAAGCGCCGCGCGGCACACTGGTGGCAATGGTAGGTACACGTGCTTCATGCCAACCGATGCCGGTATTGATGATGCTCACACCAGCACTTTCTAGCCATTTAGCCAGTTGCACTACTTCATCCCAGCTTGAGCCATTGTCGACTAAATCAAGCATAGAAAGCCTGAATATTATGATAAAATCGCTACCGACTTTCGCACGAATAGCATTAACAATTTCAACGGGGAATTTAGCACGCTGAGTAAAGTCACCGCCCCACTCGTCGGTACGTTTATTGGTACGCGAACTGATAAACTGATTAATTAAATAGCCTTCTGAGCCCATTACTTCAACACCGTCATAGCCCGCTTTTTTTGCAAGCGCAGCGCTAGATGCATAATCTTTAATGGTATTACGCACTTGTCTTGATGACATTGCTGACGGCGTAAAAGGGGTAATAGGTGATTTTATTTTGCTTGGCGCTAATGAAAATGGATGGTAGCTATAACGGCCTGCATGTAGAATTTGCATACAGATTTTGCCATCCGCTTCATGGACTGCATCGGTAACAATTTTATGTTTGCTTACTTGCCAAGGAAAACTTAATTGGCATGCATGAGGCGCTAGCCGACCTCTGAAATTTGGCGCTATGCCACCGGTGACAATTAAGCCACAGCCACCTGCTGCACGTTCTTTATAAAATGCAGCTAGTTTCTCAAATCCGCCCTTTTCTTCTTCTAGACCCGTATGCATTGAACCCATCAATACACGGTTTTTTAACTTGGTGAAGCCTAGATCTAAGGGTTCTAATAAATGTGGAAACGACATTCAAACATCCTTTTTAAACAAGTGATTTAAACTAGCATACAACGACATAATCATAAGCTCAATCATTTAGCGTAGCTATTGTTAAAAACCGTTACAATTCAATTTCCCAAAATCACTCAAGATCAGTTAGCATTACACTATTAGAATGTTACAGGAGTGGCTAATGTCCGCTAAACCCTCATTAATTAAGAGATTCTTTGGATTTATTTGGAAAACCATCAACGGTATTCGTAAATTAATCCTCAATATCATTTTCTTCGGCATCATTGCCATGATCATTATGGCTATGACATCTGAAGAAGAAATCACCATTGAAGATCAATCTGCCTTAGTCTTAAACCTATCTGGCAGCATTGTGGATCAAAAACGTCATGTTGACCCGATTGAAGCGATATTTAAACAAAGTAACACTGATGATCCGGAAGCAGAAATACTTTTAGCCGACATTCTTTACGTCATTGAAAATGCCACTCATGACAAACGTATTAATAGCATCGTATTGAAAATGGGCAATTTACGTAGTGGTGGGATCAGTAAAATGACCGCCATTGGTGATGCCTTAAACAAGTTTAAAGAAGCGGGTAAAACCGTGGTTGCTGTTGGCAATTCATACGAGCAAAATCAATACTTCCTGGCAAGTTATGCGAATACCATTTATCTCAACCATAAAGGTGGCGTGTCACTTGAAGGCCTTAGCAGCTACCGTATGTTCTTTAAAACCGCACTTGAGAAAATGAACATCAGCACCCATGTATTTAGAGTCGGCACTTTCAAATCAGCGGTCGAACCCTTTATCCGTGATGATATGTCAGCGCCGGCAAAAGAAGCCAGCAACGCCCTGCTTACTGACTTATGGCAAAACTTTGAAACAACCATTGCCACTAACCGTCAAATTGAGACCGAGAATATCGTATTAAGCCCACAAACCTACCTAGCGGAACTTGATAGTGTTAACGGTGACTCAGCTCAATTAGCGATAAAAATGAATTGGGTTGATGAATTAGTCTCAGATGAGTCATTTAGACTCGCCATGCTTAAAACCGTAGGTCAAGAAGCCAATGGCGACTCATACAAGCAAATCTCTTTTTCTAAATATTTTAATTTAGTACAGCCAATTCCTTCACTGATAGAACAAGAATCTGTCGGCATTGTGGTCGCCAAAGGTAATATCCTCAATGGCAAACAACAAGCGGGACAAATTGGTGGCGAGAGCACTTCAGCACTATTAAAGAAAGCCCGCTTTGATAACAAAGTTAAAGCAGTCGTGCTACGTGTCGACACCCCAGGTGGGAGTGCATTTGCTTCTGAAAAAATTAGACAAGAAGTCATTGCCCTTAAACAGGCTGGTAAACCCGTAGTGGTCAGTATGGGTAGCCTAGCGGCATCTGGCGGTTATTGGATTTCAGCAAGTGCAGATTACATTTATGCCACTCCAACTACCCTCACTGGTTCTATCGGGATCTTTGGCATGTTTGCCACCTTTGAAAAAGTCTTGTCCAATTGGGGCATTAACTCAGATGGTGTGTCGACCTCGCAATGGGCTGGTATTTCGGCGACCCGTGAGTTAGACCCAAATATTTCTGCTGTCATACAACGCCATATTGAACACGGCTATCATGAATTTATCTCGTTAGTTGCCACTGAACGAAACATGTCGTTAGAACAAGTAGACCGCATTGCCCAAGGCCGTGTTTGGTCTGGCACCCGCGCCGTTGAACTGGGGTTGGTTGACGAACTTGGCGATATGGATAGCGCCATTGCTAAAGCGGCTGAAATGGCTGAAATGGTAAAGTTTGATACTAAAGTCATCGAGCAAGAGCTCACAACCGAGCAAATCTTCATGCAAAAAATGCTCGCATCTGCTGCAACATATTTACCTGTAGCAACCACACAGTCACCTATGGTTGAACAATTTATGGGTCAATGGCGCACTGTTGTTGAACAAATGACTCAGTTTGATGATCCCAATGGCCTATACATGTATTGCGAACTCTGCGATTACTAAGCTATTGTGATTGTTTAATCTTGTTAGGCATGAAGTCAGAATAAGATCAAATTGAATTATCTTCAAAAAAGCCCGTTATTCGGGCTTTTTTATTGGGTTTTATTCAGCTCAAGCCGTATAATTTGCAGATTATATAATTTAAGTGGTTGAGAATTCATTACAATGACAAAACGCTCCATATACGTTGCCTATACTGGCGGTACGATTGGTATGCGCAAAACCGATGATGGCTTTGCACCTGTGGCAGGATTTTTAACTGATTGTGTAAAGTCCATGCCAGAGTTTTACCATGAAGAAATGCCAACCTTTGTCATTAATGAATATTCACCATTGATTGATTCTTCAAACATGGCACCACCTGATTGGCAGCGCATCGCCAATGACATCAAAGCCAATTACCATAACTACGACGGCTTTGTGATCTTGCATGGCACTGACACCATGGCATACACGGCTTCTGCCTTGTCATTCATGTTACAAGGGCTATCCAAGCCTGTTATCGTAACCGGTTCGCAAATCCCATTAGCTCAGCTGCGCTCAGATGGGCAAACTAACCTGCTTAATTCACTGTATATTGCGGCGAATTATCCCGTCGCTGAAGTGTGTTTATTCTTTAATAATAAGTTGTTTAGGGGCAACCGCTCAACCAAAGCCCATGCTGATGGTTTTGATGCTTTCGCGTCACCTAACTTTCCTATATTGTTAGAAGCTGGGATCAAAATTAATTTACGTGCAGGTAAGATCACCGAGCCCACCACTAAGCCCTTAGAGGTGATTAACATCAGCCCGCAACCTGTAGGGGTGATCACCTTATACCCAGGTATTTCAACTGAGATTTTTAACAACATCTTAATGCAGCCAGTAAAAGCACTTATCTTACTGACCTTTGGTGTTGGGAATGCGCCTCAAGATAAAGCCTTATTAGATACCCTTAAACAAGCTGATGAACGTGGCATTGTAATTGTTAATCTAACCCAGTGTTTTCAAGGAAAGGTGAACATGGGGGGTTATGCGACGGGTAATGCATTAGCCAAAGCTGGAGTGATTAGCGGCTCAGATATGACCATTGAAGCAGCATTGGCTAAATTACATTATTTACTATCAAAAAATTTAACTTCAAATGAAGTAAAAATCGCAATGCAGCAAAACTTACTGGGTGAGCTAACTGAATAAATTTCTGAAAATAAACATGTAATGTACTTTAGACAATAAAAAGCCGCATCTTTGATGCGGCTTTTTTGCTGAAATAAATTCACTAGAGATAACTAAAAATCAGTTTATAGTTCTGGCTCTTTAAATTCTGCGATAGCTTCACCGCGAAATTGTTTTTTTAACTGTGATTTAGACAGCTCGTTTATCTCGCCACCAGCAGCAATTGTAAAGTGATCAGTTTGAGTTAACTTACGCGCTTGATACAACATCACTACCTGTAACGTTGACTCTTTTTGCTCGCTAGATAGCACTGTGCCATCTTCCCATTTACCCGTTTCTGCCGCTGCGCGTAAACGTTGATAAACCTCATCAGGCATTTCATCTATGACTTTATTAATATCATTCATACACTTTTCCGCTTATGGATTAGACTTCTGACTCGAGTAATAATGTAGCCAACAAAGCCAAAAGCAAAACAACTACCTGCAATATATGCATCCGTTCCAGTGGCAACTTCGCCGCCCCAAAAACCATATACTGCACCTGCAATAAATAGCGTTAGAAACAACATCATTTGATTCATTAATTTATTAGACTTCTGAATGTGTGAAATTGTTCTTTTTGAATCACTATCGCCATCAGCAGAAGCCTTACAGTATTGGCACTGTTTTGCTTTGCTCGAAATTCGCTTTTGACACACAGGACATTCGATTAACGCCATAAAACTGCCTATTCTGTTAAATTATCAACCACAGCCAACATCGCAACTAGTGATGCTTCACCTAAATATTCACAGCGCGCCGGTGACCACCCAACCACAGGATCGGCTAAGTTGTCATTGTCTTTAAATGGCATTTCTAAGGTATTCGCTAGACATTTGAATGTGTTGCCGACCCAGTTAGAACCAACGGTTAAGTTCGCTTTTCCTGGCTCATCTTTGTCATAACCATATTTAGTTTGGAAATCAGCACTTGCCATACTTAACGCTGCAAGGAACTGTTCTTGTAACTTGGCCATATGTGGAGTGTAATTTGGTGCGCCTTCACAGCCAGCAACAAACACGTAAGGTAAGCCTTCATCACCATGAACATCATAGAATAAATCTACACCAGTCTCTTTCATCTTATTGGTAACATAATAAACCTCAGGGCTTCGCTCTAAACTAGGCGACTCCCACTCACGATTTAAGTTAGTTCCAACAGCATTCGTACGTAAATGGCCTCTGACGCTTCCATCAGGATTCATGTTTGGCACGATATAGAAATTAGCTTTATCCAATAGCAGTTTCGAGGTTGGACAATCACTGTCTAATAATTGGTTTAGCAGGCCTTCAATTAACCATTCAGCCATGGTTTCACCAGGGTGCTGCCTTGCGGTAATCCAAATATTTTTCTTTGAAGGATCGTTATCACCAATAGTTAGCAGGCTCATATCACGACCATCAAGGGTTAAACCTAAATTTTCTAGTTTAACTGATGGGTGAAGTTGTACTGAGCTAATCAGATCTAAGTGACGTTCGTAACTGTAAGGCGCAAAGTAAGCAATTTGAATGGCATCGCAATCTAAATCAACTTGGATTGATAATTTACCATCTTGATATGTTGTCGGTAAGCGGAACCAATGCTGGCGATCGTAACTAGCAACGGCTTGATAATTTTCCCAACCTTTCGGGTAAGAGGCACTGCCTGCGTTAACGATATTCAATGTGTAAGTTTGACCAATTTGACCTTCCATACGGAAGTTAAACCATTGGTAAAACTCTCCACCTTCATCAGGTCTAATGGCGAGTTGAATGTCATCGTGCTTGTCTAAACTAATGGTCTCAATGTTGCCGCCATCAAAATTCGCGCTAATACGCATAGGACTTCCTTTATGTAAGGTTATAATCGACGTTATCCCTGAATCTTATCAAAAGCCGTTACGCAATAAAATCAAATCCACAGCATCTGCTCTACATCTATTCAATATGGTGACTTAATTTTCTGCTGATGAGGGTTATTAATACCAATACAATAAAAAGCCCCTGTAAGATCACATTAGCTAGGTGTTAACGGATACGTTAAATGAGATTAGCTAAATAATGGACTAAAGCAATAGCCCTTACCTCTAACCGTATTGATGAGTTCTCTTGGTAGACTTTCTTTGGCCATTTTTCTACGGGTATTACTGATGTGCATATCAAGGTTACGGTCAAACTCGCCTAACTCTTTATGCAACACGCGCATTTGCAATTCTGATTTAGTGACGATTTCTCCTTTACGCTTAAACAAATATTTGAACAAACGATACTCTGTTTGAGTAAGATTTAATTGCTGACCATTAAATGTTACCGCGTTATTATCATCATCAAACTCCACATTGGCGCTTTGTTCAATATGTTGTTTTTCGGTAGTTTGCTCTATTTGTCCACTGGTTAACTGTGATTCGATAACAGCAAAATCAATATTGTCAATATGAGTCATTGAATCGTGAGTTTGCTTTGTTGTGCGTCGATTAAGCACATTCACACGCAGTAAAAGTTCTTTCACATTAATAGGCTCTGGTAAATAATCATCAGCGCCCAGTTCAAATGCAGCAATACGTTCATCGACACTGGCATTGTTGGTAATAACAATCACGGGTGTTTGACAATGCTTACCCATGAGTAACCAAAAAGCATCCATTTGTGTTACTGAAGAGTCCAGTAAAATCACTTCAAACTGATTACTTTCCATTGCAACTAAGGCATTAAAGCCGTTATCAACAATGGTAATAACATAGCCTAAAAGTTGTAATTGCTGACATAAGGGCAAGCTTTTTTTTAGCTGCTGGTCAATGAGGAGGATCTTTTTCATGACGACTTAATCTAAATGGTAACTATTACCATTTAGATTAGCACTGTCATGATCAAAATACTATATGTGGAGTGTAAAGCTTCTGCACGGTTGTTGAACCTAGCTCACAAAAATGAAAAAGACCTGATTATTCAGGCCTTTTTTAGGTATTACTAATGCAGATTTGCTTAATGAAGCAACTTACATTGATGGCTTATTGCCATAATTAGTTAACCATTAATTGCTTAATATATTTTACTGGTGCACTGCCATAACTTAAAAATTGTTCATGGAAGCTCTTTAAATCGAAGTCTTCACCCTGTGTTTGTTTTAGTTCTTCACGTAAATCATAAATTTCACGATAGCCAGAGTAGTAACTGGTTAGTTGCACTTGGCTTAATGTTGCCCTGCGCCACTTTCCTTCTGCTTCAGCTTGCTGCTGGAACGCCTCGTTAGTCATTAACTCAATGGCTTGTTCTTCTGTCATGCCGTTAACGCTGCGTTAAGGGGTGAGTGCCGCCTAAACCAACTTTCCGCAGACCAATTTCACCACAAAAATCACCGCATACCAAAAATGCCACGCGGCAAGAATCCCTCTTAAACGCTTTGCTATGCGCATCTTCCACGATTGATTTCCGCTATCGCAGAGCGCAGATTATTTACTTTGAACTCTGTAAGTAACACGGTGATGAAAGAGAACATTGCTATTGAAATAAGTGCAGCGTTTGTAAATTTTAAATCATTGTCCGCTAAAACACCGAATAGGCCAAAAAATAGTAAAATAAAAGCCATTATCGCTTGAATCGAGTCATTCGTTTTCACCTTGTATTCATCGGCGGCAATATCTTTCACTATTGAAACTGGATTGGACAGCCCGTCAAGTGTAACCAAAACTTTTCCTTTTCTGACTTTGGCTTTAAAACCGATATCTTGTAATGAGTTTACTAAATCATCCATAATAATTACCTATCATTTCTACAAACGCATAACGCCCTGCTAATAAGTGGACCATATGCTGGCGGGCTATTTGCTCAGCAATGGCGTGACAACCTTGGTGAACCTGGATTTAGCAGCTTGTTAGTAGCTGACAGAATAACTTTATGCGCCAGCCATCTTTACTAAAAAAAAATAAAACGAAACAAACTAGACAGCCATTATCAATCAATAACATAACGACCTTTTCAACTATGTACAAGTGAACATGCTTGATTAAGTAGCCCGCGGCGTTTGGTTGTGGGCTTTGAAGGTTGATAATGATGATATTTGAGTGTTTTCGGCTTAATTTACCGTTTTTAAGCCGTCACTTTGCAACCATGCAAGGATGATGGTTTTGAGTGTTTAACTTTGGTGATATTAGTTATATTGAACCTATTTAACGTGCCTGCTTACTGAAAATGCTGGCAGCTTGTAGCAAAGTGCCGTCGCCGTTTTTGTAAATGCTCACAGTATTGTGTTAGCTCTTGCAGTGAGCCCACTGGGCCATGAAATAGCTGACCAAATTCGGTGGTGATTTTAAGCCAGTTTTGTTGTGGAATATTAAGCCTGGTGAGTAACTTCGCACTGCTTTGACTGATTGCACCGCGTTTATCATCACGAATAATGCGCCCTGTATCATCCACTAGTTCAAGGTAATCCTTTAATGAAAATGCAATGCCTTTGGGTTGGTTAGCACGTTCATTACCAATAAATGGCAACAAGGTTTTAGGCTGCTCACCTTTTATTGCCGCTTTTACTCGTTGTTGGATACTGGTGTAGTCTGATTGCTCTGGTGTGGCGGCCATATTTGCGCGTATAGGGTTTAAGTCCACATAGGCCATACTGGCTAAAACTGCCGCTTCATCTAAAAGCGCTTGAGATTTAAACCTGCCCTCCCAAAATCGACCCGAGCAGTTATCCTCTTGATTGGCTTGTCTGGCTATCGGCTCATTCAAGCAGCGCATAAACCAAGAGATGTCACATAAGCGGCTACGGTAAATAGCGATGTTGTGCTTTTACCTTACTACCTCGTGAGGTTCAATGAGCTGACCTTTAGCAAATTTTTGGGTTAACCCATCGCCTTTAAACAACTTATGCCATTACATCACCACATCGCGGTCACTCCAGTTATTTACTGTTTCAATATCAATGTGTAACACCACATGCAGATGATTAGACATCACCGCATAAGCCGCCACATTAATGGCAAACACATCTGTCAGTTAAAGAATGAGTGATTCAACCCAGCCACGTCTGTGGTCATAGTTGTTACCTGTGTATTTATCATCACCACATACTCTTTACTCTAAAAGAATGCACGGCCAACCACACGGCTGCAACAATGGCAATAAGGGTTATCTCGTTGGTAATAGTTCTAGGCTAATTTGGCTTCTACGAGGGCGCGGCATCTATTTTACCCTCCATTAAAAAGACCTAGAGGTGGTTTTTAGCCGCTAATGAGCAAAGACATAAAATCGACTGTATGACCATGACTAAGCTTTTACAACAGACTTGATTGAATGGTTAAAGATTAACGATATTTCGCTGCTATTATTTTAAAACGATGAAAATATTTAGATATTAATACCAGTCTGCGACCCACCAAGCTGCAGATCACCTATATATGCCATATACTAGTTAACATCTATTCAAATCCCCCTAATATCGAGCGAATAATGGAAGTCGAGCTACTTGAAATTCGTAACTTCATCCGCCAGTACCCACCTTTTGATCAATTGCCAGAAGAGGCATTAATCGAAGTATCACAAAGTGTCGAGATATCCTATAGTCGTGCTAACAGTATGATCATTGATTTTAATGATAAAATACACGAACTTTATATGATCCGCAGTGGTGTCGTGGAGGTTTACCGACGTTCAGGGGAACTGTATAACCGCCTTGATCAAGGAGGCTTATTCGGCCAAATGGGGCTACTGACCAATAATAAAGTACGCTTACCTGCAAAATCCCTCAAAGACTCCCTACTCTACTGTATTCCTGAAAGTATTTTTGAAGACTTTTGCGAGCGCTATGACACCTTTGCTGACTTTGTTGAGGTCGAAGGTAGCATTCGTTTACAGCAAGCGGTTGAGGACAATAGCGACGATGCTAACTCACTCACTACTTCGAAGGTTAAAACGCTACTGAGTCGCGAACCTGTGATGCTACCCATTACTACCACCATTCAAAACGTGGCTAAAACCATGTCTGAAGAGCATGTATCAGCGGCCATTATTAACGACCCCAACCTTGCCGATGAAGGTGGTAATAGCTTTGTGGGAATCATCACTGAGCGAGATCTATGTGCAAAGGTGCTCGCCCAAGGGTTAGATGTAGAAACCCAAGTTGCAGAGGTCATGTCCACCGAGCTTATCTCTTTAGATCATAACGCCTATATTTTTGAAGCCATGCTGCTGATGCTCAGGTATAACGTTCATCACTTACCGATATTAAAAAACAAACAACCTATTGGTTTAATTGAAGTCAGTGACATTATTCGCTATGAATCCCAAAACAGCTTATTGATTGTTAGCAGTATTTTTCAGCAAAACAGTATTGATGACTTAATTATCTTGTCACATCAGCTTAAAGATTGTTTTGTGCGTATGGTCAACGAAGATGCAAACTCACACATGGTGGGTCGCGCCATGTCTGAAATTGGTAGAAGTTTTAAGCAGCGTTTACTGGAGTTGGCTGAAGAAAGATTAGGACCGCCACCCGTGCCCTATTGTTTTTTAGCATTAGGCTCTATGGCTCGTGATGAGCAACTTATTGTAACGGATCAAGATAATGCGATTATTTTAGATAATCAATATCAAGAATCACTTCATGGTGAATACTTTAAGCAATTAGCCACCTATGTATGTGATGGTTTAGCTGCCTGTGGCTACACTTATTGCACCGGTGACATAATGGCAACAAACCCAGAGTATCGAAAAACCCAATCCCAATGGGAAGAGTGTTTTGCCGACTGGATTGATAATCCAAAGCCTCAAGCACTATTAAACTGCTCAATCTTTTTTGATCTTTATGGGGTATACGGTAGACCCAAATGGGCTGAACAGCTCAACGCCTTTATACTCAGAAAAGCAAAAAAGAATAATCGCTTTTTAGCCTGCCTTGCAAGAAACGCCATTAATCGCACCCCACCACTGGGCTTTTTTAAAGACTTTGTCATGGAAAAAGACGGTCGCCATAACAACTCAATTAATTTAAAGCGCCGTGGCACCGCGCCATTAGCTGATCTTATCCGTGTCCACGCCCTCGCCATTGGCTCACAATCGCAAAATTCATTTGATCGCTTAGAAGACATTATCGAAGCCGGAATTTTACCGCCGTCAAAAGGTAAAGATTTACAGCATGCAATGGAGTTTATCTCTTTAGTTCGCATTCGCCATCAAGCATTAGATATTCAATCGGATCAAGAACCCGATAATAATATTGAACCTGAAAACATGTCTGATTTTGAAAGACGTAATTTAAAAGATGCTTTTTTGGTACTAAGCAGTGCGCAAAACTTTTTAAAGTTCCGCTACAGTGCTAGCAGCATGCAAGGATAATTAATGCGACTTTTTACAAACCAAGAAATTTTAAACTGGAAAGCTTTTTTGCAAATCAAAGCCAAAGAAAGTAAAGATAGCAGATTAAAAAAATTCTATAATGCCAGCACTTACCACGAAGAAATCAAACTGAAAGATATTGAATTTGTCGCTGTAGATTTCGAAACAACTGGCTTAGATGCCAACCAAAACAGCATTATTAGTATAGGTTTGGTGCCGTTTACCTTAGATCGCATCGCCTGTCGAAAGGCGAAACATTGGTTTATCTCACCAGAAGATAAACTCAAAGAAGACTCCATCATCATCCATGGTATTACCCATTCAGACTTAAAAGGCGCACCTGATTTACTCCGAATTTTAGAACAACTATTAGATGAGTTGGCAGGCAAAATTGTGGTAGTGCATTATCGCAGAATTGAACGAGATTTTTTTGACGCCGCACTTCGCAGTTTAATAAACGAAGGGATTGTATTCCCTGTAGTTGATACCATGCAGCTCGAAGCTAATATTCAACAGGCAAAACCCCGAAGCTTTTTAGATTGGCTGAGAAACACTCGCCCAGCATCAATTCGACTTGCTAATAGTCGTAGCCGATACAATCTACCCACCTATCCACCACACGATGCATTAACCGATGCCATCGCAACCGCTGAATTACTGCAAGCTCAAATTCAGTACCACTTTAGCCCAGACACACCGATAAAAAAGCTATGGGTATAGATCGAATAAGCCCAGTTTCACTTGAATAATGACAAGTGAAACTGGGCTTTGGTTTAGATTTAGGTTTAGGTTAGCTCCTTAACCCAGGCCTTTTTTCAGTTCGCAGACCCATAATTAAACTGACACACATCACCAATAAAATAATGGTAAATGGTAAAGCCGTTGAAATCGCACCAGCCTGCAATGCTTCAATGGCTTGGGTGCCACCAACCCAAAGTAGACCCGCAGCAATCGCACCTTCAATAAAGGCCCAGAATACACGCTGAGGAACGGGTGCATCGACTTTACCGCCTGATGTGATGCTATCAATCACCAGTGAACCAGAATCTGATGAGGTTACAAAGAATACGAGTACCAATACAACGGCCAATAACGATAATATATTGCCCATTGGCAATGCATCAAACATCTCAAACATCGCTAAAGGCACTTCTGTTAAGCCTTTCTCACCTAAGGTACCAATCTTGTTGACCACTTGATCAATCGCAACGCCACCGAATACTGACATCCACAAGGTTGTCACCACTGTAGGTACAATCAATACAGCCATCATAAATTCACGGATGGTACGGCCACGGGAAATACGCGCTATAAACATACCTACAAAAGGAGACCATGATATCCACCAAGACCAATAAAACACGGTCCAACCATGCATCCAAGCTTCGTCATCACGACCCATTGGGTTACTTAAAGGAATGATATTTTCAATGTAGCCCATTACGGTCATGGGAATGGTACCCATAGAAACCGCAAAACTCACTAATATAACAAATAACATTAATGCCAGCGCCAACAACATATTGACATTACTGATAACTTTTACACCACCGTCAATACCGCGAACCACAGAAACCACAGCAATTAACGTCACTATCACGATAATGCCGACTTGCAGCATTAAGCCATTATCCATACCAAATACATGGTGAAAACCACTGGCAGCCTGTTGAGCCCCAAGGCCGAGGGATGTCGCCAGACCAAATAAAGTGGCAAGTACCGCTAAAATGTCAACAACGTGGCCTGGCCAACCCCAAGTTCTATCGCCCAATATTGGGTAAAAAACTGAACGCATTGAAAGCGGTAAGCCTTTATTATAAGCGAAAAAAGCAAGTGATAGTGATACTACACCGTAAATGGCCCATGGATGTAAGCCCCAATGGAACATGGTGGCACCCAGTGCTAACTTCGCAGCTTCAGGTGTGTTTGGCTCGACATTAAGTGGTGTTTCATACCAGCCAGTGAAATAAGCTACAGGCTCTGCTACCCCCCAAAACATTAAACCAATGCCCATTCCCGCGGCAAATAGCATGGCTATCCATGACAACATTGAGTAATCGGCCTTGGCTTCATCACCACCTAAGCGAATTTTACCAAATGGCGAAATGATCATTGCCAAACAAAACAACACAAACAGATTGGCAGACCACATAAATAGGCCATCAAAAGTACCAATAATTTTCCATTTTATGCCATCTAATACAGATTTTGATGTTTCTGGTTCAACCAAGAGAATGGCGATTAAGAAGAGTCCAATTAAGGAGGCGCTGATCCCAAAAACAGGGTTGTGGACGTCAAAGCCCCACTTTTGGATGTTATCTTGTCCGACTGTGTAATCGGTATTGTCTATACTATATTTATCATTATTGCTATTCATTAATCCTCATTTAGAACAAACTTCATTAGTACATGAAAGGTTATTTTACTTTATTTAGCGGCAACTTGCTGTCTATTCTGGCAAAAGCTGCCCTTGATGTGACCTGACACACTATGAGTTAAACGTTCTGGCTAAAATGTCTGCTAAGGTTTAGTCGGATTAGCAACTAAGTTTAAAGTCTAGTTAACTTTAGCGCATAAATGGCCAAGCATTTGAAATTCTGCTTTTTTGAAGTGATTGGGCTGTTTTATCAACCAGTGATATGGCTTATTGTTAAGCCATATCAGCGATTCAAAAATTGACTATGAGTAAGCGCTTAAATATCGACTAGAGATAAATGTTTAAAATGCGTAGATAGCATTAGTCATTTTTAATTTAAAGCGTTTTCAAATCATTGAATTCAACCCTGCCTTTGCGCCAAAAATAAAACGCAGCACAAGCTGCTACCAGCGCAGTAATGACACCAAATTCATCCATATACCAACTCGAATCGGCTTTTTGCAGCGTAATCGGTGTAAATACTTTTTGAATAAAAATATTTGAACTCATGTGGTATATCACCCCAGTCCACAAACTACCTGTTTTCAACCGCAGATAAGTCATTATCATCCCAGTTGAAATGATAAAAACACTGAAAATGATGAGCTGATAATATAAAGGAGTGACATCATTTCCATATAAGCCTTTGATGATCAGTGGCCAATGCCATACGGACCAAACCAATCCACTCACGAGGGCAACACCAGTGAAAGACATAAACTTAGACAGCTCAGGCACAAGTAGACCACGCCAGCCAATCTCCTCGCCTAATATCGAAGGTAAAGACACAAAAAAACTGATTGTCGCAACTAGTATAAAATGAAATAAAAATATACTGGCGTCGTTCCAATGAACTAAATTGTACTTTTGTTTTTGTGTAAACAAGAAATCAGCATCATAAAAGTCTGCGACACCTAATAACCAAACCAACAGGTATGCCATTAACGCGATGGCAAAAGGAACAAGATAACTTAGCCATTGGTATTTCCACTGCCCCCAGTGCCAACCAAGACCTGAAAGGCTCCGCTTACGAATAATACACGTTAAGATAGTGGCAGCGCCAACAGAGAGCATTAGCGGTGTTGCTTGACCCATCCTAAAAATTAACCAGTAGCCTACAACATAAAATACGATAACCAGTGAGAAAAATGTCGCCAGCGTTAGTACGCTATCTCTAGTAATGTTCAAGCTTTACTCCACTAAATGAACGACCTATATGGCCGTTATAATATATAAAGCTATTTTTTTGATTTATGCTGCAATCGCCAAGTTAAATAACCATAAAAAATACCACCAATAGGAAAAGTAATTAAAGATAGCACTATGCCATCAAAAAAGTGTTTTTCTCCTGTTAAGTGCATAATCAACTGGAATAAAATCGCAGTTGAGATCCCCCAAAGTAAAACACCTTTGATTAAGATGCGCAGTAGTAGATTTCTGTTGGTGATACTAATATTCATTTAAAACTTCCTTGTTGATCTAATAAAACTAAAAAAACATTAATTATTTATAGGTAGTACCATCATGCTTTAACCAGCCTTCGGCGTGTCGCCCTGCAGGATCTGCATGGGTCCAATGGATCACCCCGCCTTTTTTGCTCCATTCATATTCACCATAAAACTCAACAAGGTCACCAACACGCAAATTTGAAACTCTCGGGGCTAAATCAATATTGTGGGCTACCAGCAAGGTTAAGCCACTATTGAGTTTTAGAATGAATTTTTGATGCCTTGAGCCTTGATTATCATCAGCAAGAATATGAACCACACGACCACTGCCGTTAACTTGAACATCGCCGCTTTTAGACTCATAAGCGCGCTGAATGACAGTATCATTTGCCCCGACGGGTAACACACTTGTCAGCGCCAATAGGCAAGTAAATAGACAAATAAATAGCCATTTCATCATTATTATCCTTAAAAGTATTTGCTTTAATCGTTCAAGTGAATCATTTATTGGTTGTTTTTATCGTCGCCAAATACCTTACCCGTTTTAAGGTAATAGAGTGTTACAACCGAAGCTGTAAACATAATCAGCCCACAAAAAGCCCATAAATAATCGCCATCTTGTATACCTAAAATCAAACTGGCTAAGCCTACAAAAACGATAAAAATTTGTGCGAACATATAAAAATCCCCTTTAATTAGATACCTAAATTAATTTAACGCCGCTAAAAACAAAATCGAAAGGAAAATTAGTTTAGCTAAATCATTGAACTGATACAACAAAATAGCAACAGACTCAAAAGGTACAAGACTCAAATAAGTCACGCTTTGACTTGTCAAATTCATATCGACGACACTAAATGTAGATGATAGAACAGTGTTAAGGCTGACAAAGTCTTTATGAGGGATAATTTTATAGTGATGATTAATTGCTGATGTCAGTATAAAAATACTAAGCATTCATAAAATCCTAGTTTTTATACTGAGTTTGCTAAAACAAATCAATTTTTTAAATTAAAGAATAACTTGAGGATTTAATTAATAGCTTAGAGGTTTAAATAATAACTTGGGAGTTTAAATAATAACTTGGGGATTTAAATAAAAATAGCTTGGAGAATTTGGCGGTGACGGAGAGATTCGAACTCTCGAAAGGTTGCCCTTTACACACTTTCCAGGCGTGCTCCTTCAGCCACTCGGACACGTCACCTAATTTGTTGCTGTCATTTTAACGTGTGAGTGGCACGGTTCTATTTATCTATACTGCTATAAGTTAACACTATTGAATATAAGGTAATTATGAAAAACCTTATGTTGTAGAACGAGCGGTACTTTACGCAAATGCGTATTTGAGGTCAAGCAGAAATCGATGTTTTACAAACTCTTGAACGTTTGCTGTTCAAATCGAGCAATTCCGTTGCTCGATTGATTAAATAAAGCACGTTATTAACTCATTAGCGTTGGGAATAAACCTTTAATACCGGCAGCTATCACTTCAATACCAATTGAAAGCATTAGCAGCCCCATTAAACGCGTGATGACGTTAATGCCTGTTGTACCTAGCAACTTAAAAATAATCGGTGCCATTCTGAACAAACCAAAACTCATTAAACCAAAAATAATCACCGTAATGGACATACCTATCATGTCCACCAATGAGTTATTAGTAGAAGAAAATACAATAACTGAACTAATGGCGCCAGGACCAGCCATTAATGGCAATGCCAGTGGTACCACAGCAACCGACTCCATGCCTGATGCTTCACGGTCTTCTTCTTGGTTACGTTTCACTTGGCTCAATTTACCCTGCAGCATAGACATCGCGATGATCGCAATCAAACTGCCACCGGCAATTCTAAAGGCTGATAAAGAGATACTGAACATATTTAAAATATGCTCTCCAATAAAAATCGTGGTTAACAAAATAATCACCACGGCAAAGTTTGCCACTTTACCTGTATGGTTACGTTCTACCTCAGTTTGGTGACTGGTTAAGGTCACAAACACAGGCAATAAGCCCACAGGGTTGATAATTGCTATCAATCCTAAGAAAAACTTAACGTAAAGCATTAAATCCACGAGCTTACCCTCTATATCAATGGTTTTGTGGTCAAAAAAATAATCGCGCAACTCTACTGCTTTTTATGCATTTTACAAATGTATTTTCTTACAAATATGAGCTAGTTAATAATAAACCTAATCTGACCTTAATTTACTTTTACGACAATAGCTTTTCGGAGCCAATTAACAAAATTCAATGTCTACAAACACCACTTACGACATAAATGAAATTTAATGACATAATCGAGTAAAAAAGCGCTATAAAAATTCATCATCAAGCTTTGTACTGTTACAATAAACCTCATTATTGAATGTTAGTTACTTAATCGGCGTTATTAACGACAGTAAGTAGATTGAAATCACTATGGGTAAACACTATGAGTAAACGTACTAGGATCTGTCATAAAAATGGTCATCGAAAAATGACGGGTTCACGCAGAAGATTAACTTACCTTGTATGTATTACTAAAACGGCTCAAAAGTGCCCATCTACAGAACTCAATATAGTCGATAAAACAAGCCTCGAAACTATCTAGCTGAAAAATTACCCATTTCAGAGTAATTAATTTTTCAGCCCATAAAAAAAGAGATGCTAAATAGCATCTCTTTTTTGTTCGCCTAACCGTAAAACTATTTGTTTTCAGTCCAGCGATCCATCCAACCTAGTACGTTTTTGTACCACTGCTGTAGGTTATCTTGATTTAAGATCCAATGGTTCTCATCAGGGAACATTAATAGCTCTGATGGGATGTTATTGCGCTGCATGTATGTAAATGCCGCTAGCCCTTGCCCATAAGGCACGCGGTAGTCTTTCTCACCGTGGATCACTAACATTGGTGTGTTCCAGTTTTCAACATAGTTTACTGGATTGAACTTCTCATATAGTTCTTTATTTTCAGTGTATGTACCACCAAATTCATACTCAGGAAACCAAAGCTCTTCTGTTACGTGGTACATGCTACGCATATCAAATAAACCAGCGTGGTTTACAAGACACTTAAAGCCATCGCTCCAGTTACCTTGGATCCAGTTCATCATGTAGCCGCCATATGAGCCACCTAATGCACAGGCATTATCGGTATCTAGCCATTTTTGTTGCTGACCAACCGCTGCTAGGCCTTTTTGCAAGTCTTCAAGCGGTTTACCACCCCAATCTTGGGTGATTGAATCAGTAAAGGCTTGTCCATAACCGGTTGAGCCATGGAAGTCGACCATAACCACACCATAACCTGCGCCAGCCCAAAGTTGTGCATTCCAGCGACCACTGAATGAGTTACCAAATGAACCTTGCGGGCCACCGTGAACTAAGTATGCGATTGGGTATTTCTTACCGGCTTCATAATTAGCAGGTTTAATCCAGTAACCGTGTACTGTCTCGTTATTCCAACCTTTGAAGTTAAATTGCTGGAACTCACCAAATTGAATTTCAGCTAATTTGTCTTCATTAACATTGGTTAAACGGGTGAGGTTTTCACCTTCAAGGCTAATTTTATATAAGTCGCCCGGCTCAACTAATGATTTGTTGCTGAAAATAAGCCCTGACTCTGTCACTGCGACAAGGTTGTTACTGCCATCATTGTATATCGGACGGACATCACCAAACTGAGTGTTAACTTCAAAGATGGTCACTTGACCTACATCTTGCGCCGTGACATAAAGCGTGCGGCCATCATCACTGAAGGTCAGTGAGCTTGGGCTGCGATCCCATAACGGTGCCACTTCTTTTTCTGCGCCAGTAACTGTGTCACGCAACATAATGCGGTAACGGTCAGCTTCAAATCCAGGCTTACTCATCGCAAGATAAGCTAGTTGACGACCATCTTTAGAATAAGTCGGTTGTGCATCCCATGCTTTATTATCTGGCGTTAGGTTTTCAGCCGTGCCACCAGCAACAGACACTTTCCATAGATCATAGTTGGTCGTCCATGCTTGATCTTTGCTTGGGGCTTTGGCGCTATAAACAATGTGTTTACCATCTGCGGTAAAGGTCACCTCTTCCATGCCTGAAAAAGGCTTTGGCGGGGTTTCAGTATCTAAACCTTGGGTAACATCAACAACATCTGTTACTGGCTTGCCATTTAGCTGACCGACAAACAAATGGTTACGGGCGTGATCTTCCCATGTATCCCAATGGCGAACCATGAGTTGTTTGTATTCACGACCCGTGGTCTTTTTGTTTTCTTCAGCCTCAATACGATCAACCGTACAAGCTAAGTCTTTACAGTCAGGAAATACGCGCATGTTCATGACAACTTGTTTGCCGTCATTTGATAACTTATAGCCATTGATATCCAATGGTAAGTCAGTCACTTGCATCGCTTCGCCACCAGTTAAGGCTAAGTTAAATAACTGACTAGAACCGTTACGCGCTGCTAAGAAGTAAATTGATTTACCATCAACACTAAAAGTTACGTCATGTTCAGTGCCTTTATGTGAGGTAATTTGAACTGGCTTAGCATTTTTATCACTCAGATCCAGTAAGTATAAATCAGAGCTGCTGTCGCCCTGCTCGTCAATTAACTTAACGGCATACACTAACTTGCTGCCATCATTTGATACAGCGGCAGAATGAAGCTTATTCAACTTTACAAGTTGTTGAACATTAAAGGGGGTTTTAGCAGGCTCTGCTGCTTGTACTGACAAGGCAAAGCCTGCAGTTGCAATAGCGAGTAAAATTGACGATTTTTTCATTTGATGAAGTTCTCTTTTTAATTTTTGTTGTGTTACCAATGTCTGTGTTATTTTTTAGTGCTACATCACAGCAAAATGATTAATCGATGAAATGCTGTTATCAAACAGTTTACAGACTGAAAGTACACTGTTTCAAAAATACCAATAATAAGTACTGATAGCACACTACCCAAACAAAAACGCTCAGGCAATAGGATTTTGACACAATCCAAACCAGAGCGAGATTATTTGCGCTATTTGACGAAATTAACCACAAAAACCATAACGTGAAATTAAAATTAACGCTTATTTGGTTTTGGCATTAGCAATATTAACTTTCCAAATTGCCGGACCTGTTTCATGGGCATTAACGCCTTGAGTATCCACAGCCACGGTAACCGGCATATCTTGAACATCAAATTCATAGATAGCTTCCATACCTAAGTCTTCAAAAGCCACCACACGAGATTTCTTAATCGCTTTAGATACTAAGTAAGCAGCGCCGCCGACAGCCATTAAATAAACGGCTTTGTGTTTTTTGATTGATTCAACGGTTTGTGGCCCACGTTCAGACTTACCAATCATGCCCATTAAGCCCGTTTTATCTAACATAAGATCAGTGAACTTATCCATACGGGTTGCGGTTGTTGGGCCTGCAGGGCCCACAACTTCATCGCCTACTGGATCAACAGGCCCTACGTAGTAAATAAATTTACCAGTAAAGTCGACGCCATCAGGTAAACCTTCACCTGATTCAATCAAGGTTTGAATGCGCTTATGAGCCGCATCACGACCTGTTAGCATTTTACCGTTAAGTAATAAGGTATCGCCGCTTTTCCAGGTTTCGATTTCAGCTTGAGTGACTGTGTCTAAATTAACACGATGAGTATTCTCACCTGCTTCACGGGTAATTTCAGGCCAATCAGCTAATGATGGCGGCACTAAGTCAGCAGGGCCAGTGCCATCTAAATGGAAATGCACGTGACGTGTTGCTGCGCAGTTAGGGATCATTACCACAGGTTTTGACGCTGCGTGAGTCGGCACTGATTTAATTTTAATATCAAGTACCGTGGTCAAGCCGCCTAAGCCTTGCGCGCCAATACCCGTATTGTTGGCACGTTCAAAGATATCTAAACGAAGCTTCTCTTCAGTGGTTTCAGCGCCGCGCTCCATTAGCTCATGGATATCAACCGGGTCCATTAACGACTCTTTGGCAAGTACCGCTGCTTTTTCAGCTGTGCCACCAATACCTATGCCTAACATACCTGGCGGACACCAACCTGCGCCCATAGTCGGTAAGGTTTTTTCAACCCACGCAGCAATATCATCTGACGGGTTTAACATCACCATTTTTGATTTGTTTTCTGATCCGCCGCCTTTTGCTGCGATCATGACTTCAATATGATTACCTGGCACCATATCAATATGAACTACAGATGGCGTGTTATCGCGAGTGTTTTTGCGGGAACCTGCAGGATCGGCAACGATTGATGCACGTAAAGGGTTATCGGGATTCAGGTAAGCTTGGCGTACACCTTCATCTACCATTTCCTGAACCGTCATATCGGTTTTGTCCCACTGCACTGCCATACCAATTTTGACAAAACTGGTCACAATACCTGTGTCTTGGCATAAAGGACGTTTACCTTCTGCTGACATACGTGAGTTAATCAAAATCTGTGCGATGGCATCTTTTGCAGCCTCGCTTTCTTCACGATCGTAGGCCTTAGCCATTGCATCAACGAAATCTTTAGGATGGTAATACGAAATATACTGCAGAGAATCAGCAATGCTTTCAATAAAGTCAGCTTGCTTGATCACGACATTAGCAGATGAGTTTGTAGACATATAGGGGCGCTCCAGCAGCCATTGCGGCATAACTTGTTTTATTTTTATATGAATGCAATTTTAAAATTGCCTTCAATTAGCTATTAATCCTTTCAGGGACAATATGATACTCTTTCCAACGTTTTTGGGCTACATCACATTTTAAATAGGTTACAACATGCATTCTCGGGGCAAGCAATCACTGGCAATTCAGCAACTGGATTGGGATATTAGTACGCACACCTTGTTTGAACATTTCTGCCACCAGCCTTGGGCTATGCTGTTAGATTCGGCCAACGCAGCCCATACTGATGCTAAATATGACATTATTGCTATTAGTCCAATAGCTTGTTTAACATATCAAAATAACCTCAGTAAACTCACTATTGTCGATGAAGCGTTAAGCCCGTTACTAGCGAGCTTTGATAGTCAGCAAGCTGTTTTTGATAATCTAGCTCAACTGCAGCAAACACTTTACCCGACAAAACAGCCATGCAAGTTCCCTTTTAGCGGCGGCGCATTAGGTAGCTTTAGTTATGACTTGGGTAGAGTGATAGAAAAACTGCCAGACAGCGCTATTCAAGATATTCACTTGCCTGAAATGAGCGTGGGTTTTTATGACTTTTGCTTAATCTATTGCTATCAACAGCAATGCTGGTTTGGTTTACATTATCAAGGCCAAATTGCCCTTGATACTGCATTGAATAAAATTGAGGTCGCAACTAAAAAAATAACCAAAAACAAATCCACGCAGCCAAAATTCAAACTAACCTCCCCTTGGGAAGATCAAACTACAAGCCAGCAATACCAAGAAAAATTTAATCGGGTGCAACAATATTTGCATTCTGGCGATTGCTATCAAATAAATTTAACGCAGCGGTTTTCAGCTAACTATCATGGCAATGAGTGGCAAGCTTATTGCGCGTTATCTGCAGCCAATAAAGCCCCTTTTTCAGCCTTCTTGAGATTGGAAAATCACTGCATAATGTCAATTTCGCCAGAGCGATTTATTCAACTTTCTGGTGATAAGATTTCTACTAAGCCTATTAAGGGCACCTTGCCTCGCTCAGCAGATGCAGAAATTGATAAACAAAAAGCCCAGCAGTTACAGCACTCAGTCAAAGATCGCGCTGAAAACGTGATGATTGTGGATTTGCTGCGTAATGACATCAGTAAAGTCGCCACTGCGGGCACAGTTAATGTGCCCAAGTTATTTGATATTGAGAGCTTCCCTGCGGTGCATCATTTAGTCAGCACCATTGAAGCTACCCTCGCGGCTAATTTGTCTGCCATCGATATTATCAAGGCAGCCTTTCCGGGTGGTTCTATCACTGGCGCGCCCAAAATTAGAGCCATGCAAATTATCGAAGAATTAGAGCCATCAAGACGCAGTATTTATTGCGGCAGTATTGGTTATATCAGTCAAGATGGCACTATGGATACCAGCATTACCATTAGAACCTTGCTGACTGAAGAAGATAAGATTTATTGCTGGGCCGGTGGCGGTGTAGTGGCAGATTCTAATGCCGATGCTGAGTATCAAGAATGCTTTGATAAGGTCAGTAAGATTCTGCCTATATTAGAAAAGCTCTAAAACAAGCATATTAATTCAACCATAGTAATAGCTCTGTTAAGGGTTAAGCTGAAGCTTACGAAAGTTAACTCAGCTAAAACTTAACTAAGCTAAGGGTTGAGTTAAATCTCACAATCATCACACTGCCGCTTTACTTAACCTTTAACTTAGTAGTAAAAAGGTATTCAACTGTATAACTGCTGGCGATATTGCTTAGCCACCTGTTGCCAGCTAAAGCGTTCTTGACTGGCAGCAATCTCCATTTGACGATATTGCTCAGGTTGCTCATTACTCAAGCTTAAGGCGTTAATTAACACCTGAATAAATTGTTCCGCTTGATGAGCTAAATTATGACCTTCAAATAACCAACCGGTTTGCTGATCTTTAATGGTATCGCGTAAACCACCTACCCCATGGGCAATACACACCTGACCTTGCTTCATGGCTAATAATTGGCTGATACCACAAGGCTCAAAGCTACTTGGCATGACAAACAAATCACCTAACTGATAAAGTTCATCGGATAATTGCTGATCATAGCCATTAATAAACACAAAGTTACTGTGCCTTGACGCGACCTGTTGAAACTCTTTGGCTATGACATGATCGCCACTCCCCAGTAGCATAAACACCCCTTGGGGTTTTAATCGTTTTAACTCAATCAGCATAGCGTCTAATAGGCTTTGGCCAGTACTGTTTGCCTCAACGGGATAGGGTTGACGTAACAGCAACACCTTTTGATCTGTTAACCGCCCTACTGATGTCATTAAGAAATCAATCGAGCTCGCTTGGTTGATTTGTTGCATTTGCCATTGTTGTAAACGCGCTAAAGTTATTTGATCGACACTGCGAGCAGAGTCTGTTTTACCTAACCATTTAATGACTGCATCTTGTGATTTCACTAATAGCTGATTAATCGATTTGTTAGCGGTTTTCTTATCAGGTTTTGCAGTGGTCAATTCACTTTCAGCACTATTAACATCACTATCATTAACACCACTATCATTAACACCACTGTCATCATTCTCATAAACGCACCCATTGAGTATTCCTACAATGTCACCACGATTATGTTTATCTAACATGGATGCTTCTAAGCCTTCACCACCAAAAAAACCATTTTGATGATCGGATGCCATTAACACCTCATGAGCATAGGTCGGCGATACTAAATGCACCTTGTCACTGAGCTCAATACCCATTTTCATTGGGTTTACACAGTTAGGATATCGTGGATCGCTTAAATGAGCTTTTTGCTCATCTGTTAAAAGGTGCGTTAGCTCAGGAAACCATGCAGCAAATGATGAGACATCATCACGTATGGGTCTTATGCCCTGCAGGGCTAAATTATGAATTGAGAATACACATTGGCATTGCTTTAACATGACATATTGTGGGTCAAATGCCCGTAACATCACTAGCATTCCGGCGTGCCAGTCATGCATATGCATCACATCAACTTCGGGGATTAAACCATCAATATAAGCTTGGGCTACCGCTAAATTAAATAAGGCAAACTTAGTGGCGTCATCAGCAAAGGGCCTATCATTACTGCCTGCACAATAAACTTGATTACCCTCGCTATTAAATAAATGATGCTCAAATAAGTATACTTGGCTGTTAAGGTTTGTATTGCCGTCAACACTGGTTCTGGGTCTTGGCATCAGCGCCACGCTGACGATTTCAATATTAGCACCAAATTTTACCGCTACAGTGCCGATGTTATTAGCATTATAAGTTTGTGCAATATAGCCATAATTAGGCATAGCCACATCCACAATAATATCTTCGCTTGCTAATGCTGGAGGCAAGTCGCGAATAACATCAGCCATACCACCGACTTTCGCGCCAGATATCGCGTCGTTCTCAGCTGCGATCATTAATACTTTTTTCACTAGTGAATACCTTTTAAATGCTATTAGGTTTTTTATTCGGTGTTACATGATGTAAAATGCTGAGCCGCCAAGTTTAACCAAAGGGTAAACCTGCAGCTCAACTAAATTGAAAAGCCGACTAAATTGAATAAGTCGACTAAATCAATTACTCATAACCCGTAGGTAAACCGAGCATTTTTCTAGTAACTAGGGTTATGCCTTTTTCTGACACCCTAAATCCACGGGCAATATCTTGGGCACGATTAAAGCCAATTTCCATACCTTCAGGAATGATACAACCGCGATCAATAATGGCATTTTGAATACGGCAATTTTTAAGTACCACTACATCAGGTAACAACACCGAGTCTTTCACTAATGAGTATGAACACACCCGCACTTCATCAAACAGCACACTACGCTTGACCTTAGCACCTGAAATAATACAACCACCAGAAACGATTGAATCTACCGCCATACCACGGCGATCATCATCATCGAAAACAAATTTAGCGGGTGGAAGTTGTTCCTGATATGTCCAAATTGGCCATTTAGCATCATATAAATTCAGTGCTGGTGTGGGTGACAATAACTCCATATTGGCTTGAAAAAATGAATCCAAGGTGCCCACATCACGCCAGTATGCTGGCTCATCAGGTACTGCACTGGTGAACGGGAAAGCAAATATATTGGCGTGCTCGATAATGGACGGAATAATATCTTTACCAAAATCTCGGTCTGAGTTTTCGTTATTGGCATCTTTCTTTAACTGATCGAATAAAAACTTAGTGTTAAACACATAATTGCCCATCGATGCTAAACAAAACTCTTCATTACCTGGGATAGATTTAGGCACGGCAGGTTTTTCTTCAAAGCCGACAACGCGCATATCTTCATCCACTTCCATTACCCCAAACGCATTAGCCGCTTCAGGAATGGGCGTTTCTAAACAGCACACTGTCATATCAGCGCCAGATTCCGCATGAGCGGCCAGTAAACCGGCATAATCCATTCGATAAACGTGGTCCCCAGATAACACCATCACGTATTTAGGTAACTCATGACGAATAATATCGATATTTTGAAATACCGCATCAGCAGTGCCTTCATACCAGTTGCCTGAGGTTTGCTGTGATGCTGGCAAGATTTCCACTGACTCGCCCAGCTCTTTCTTAAAGTGGCCCCAACCACGGCTAACATGCCGAATTAACGAGTGAGATTTGTATTGGGTGACAACCCCAACTCGGCGGATCCCTGAGTTAATGCAGTTTGATAATGGAAAATCAATAATGCGGAACTTACCTCCGAAATATAACGCCGGTTTAGCACGCCAATCGGTTAACTCATGTAAGCGAGAGCCTCGACCACCAGCTAGAATTAATGCATAGGTATCACGGGTAAGATTACTAATATAACGAGCATTTGACATATATTAAGACTCCTAACTTTAAACTCAGCAACTTGCTGAAAATATAATGGCGTGATTATTTGGCAAACCAAATGTCGTCACGATACGCACTAATAGTGTTGTCACTAGAAAAACGTCCGCTGGATGCAGTATTTCTAATACTCATTTGAGTCCAGTGTTCTTGATTGGCATAGGCAGCAGCGACGTTTTCTTGTGCTACGCGATATGCATCAAAATCGGCGGCGATCATCCATTGATCATATGGGTCTTCAATGGCTGCAATAATGCTGTCAAAAATACCCGGTTCCACTAAATTGAAATGGCCACTTTTAAGCATCTCTAACACATGTTTGAGTGCGGGTGACTGTTGAATATATTGATGGGGGTTGTAGTGAGATTTAAGCTGACTAACCTCGTCAGCATTAAGACCAAATAAGAAGAAGTTGTCATCACCGACTTCTTCAAGCATTTCAACGTTTGCACCATCGAGAGTGCCTATAGTGAGAGCGCCATTCATCATAAATTTCATATTGCCGGTGCCCGATGCTTCTTTACCAGCAGTGGAGATTTGCTCAGATAAATCCGTTGCTGGGCAAATCTTTTCCATGGCGCTGACGTTATAGTTTGGCAAAAAAGCAAAACGTAAATATGGCGTTACCACAGGATCTGAGTTCACCATATGGGCCACATTATTGGCGAGTTTGATGATTTGCTTGGCCATGGCATAACCAGGCGCCGCTTTGCCGCCAATCAGCACACAACGGGGCTGCATCCCTTGGGTATCACCCGCCACAATGCGTTGATATAAATGAATAACATGCAATATATTCAGTAACTGGCGTTTGTATTCATGAATGCGTTTAACCTGTACGTCAAACATCATCTTAGGGTCAAACTCAACCTCACACTCAGCTGCCACTAATTTGGCTAAATCGAGCTTGTTTTCAAATTTGACACTTTGCCACTGCTTCAAAAAGGCTTGGTCATCGGTAAAGGCATTAAGGGCTGTTAGCTGGGTTAAATCGGTCACCCAACTATCGCCTAAACGGCGAGTAATTAGCTGTGCCAAGCGCGGATTACAATGGGCCAGCCAGCGCCTTGGCGTCACACCATTAGTTTTATTATTGAATTTGTGTGGCCATAATTGATAAAAGTCGTTAAACAAACCAGACTTTAATAGTTGGGTATGCAGACCTGCGACGCCATTAACCGAAAAGCTAGCCACAATGGCAAGGTATGCCATTCTCACATGGGGTTCGTGGCCTTCTTCGATAATCGACATCGCCGCTAATTTGTCATTATCCCCTGGCCAATGGTGAGCAACGTCTTCGAGGTAACGGGCATTAATTTCATAAATAATGTCCAAAATGCGTGGCAACATGTGCTTTAGCATGCGCACAGGCCAGCGCTCTAGCGCTTCTGGTAACAAGGTGTGATTAGTGTATGCCACGCTGCTTGAGGTAATGTCCCATGCTTGATCCCAATCCAAGCCATAGGTATCCATGAGCAAACGCATTAATTCAGGCACTGAAATACTCGGGTGAGTATCATTAAGTTGCATGGCATTAAGCTCACTAAAGCGACTAAAATCGCTGCCATGAACCGCCACATAGCGCAGTAAAATGTCCTGTAAGCTGGCCGAAGATAAAAAATACTGCTGCCTTAAACGCAGCTCTTTACCATTTTCACTTGCGTCATTGGGATACAACACCATGGTAATTTGTTCGGCCATATTTTTACGGGCCACGGCCTCGGTATAATCACCATCATTAAATTCCGCTAAATCAAAATCATCAGTGGCTTCAGCTTTCCACAGCCTTAAAGTATTAATCCGACCGTTTTTATAGCCGGGTACTGGCA
The DNA here is from genome assembly GCF_041469325.1 of Shewanella sp. 10N.286.51.B8. NCBI lineage: Bacteria > Pseudomonadati > Pseudomonadota > Gammaproteobacteria > Alteromonadales > Shewanellaceae > Shewanella > Shewanella sp. 10N.286.51.B8. Next base: position 13,912 of record NZ_JBFRKG010000010.1, on the reverse strand, counting down.
TATCGTGTGGCACTGCGTTGACATCTTGAGTATCAATCCACACATAATGACGATGACCTTGTAGATCGACATAGGATTCTGTATGGCCAAAAAATGGCACACTAATGGTGTGATTGGCCAATCGCACTTCCCATGGATTGCCTTCTCTTAACCAGCGATCCGGTTGCTCTATTTGATAACCATCAACCACTTTTTGCTTAAACATGCCGTATTCATAGCGAATACCATAACCGACAACCGCTAGGTCTAAACTGGCGCAACTATCTAAAAAGCATGCGGCTAAGCGGCCTAAACCGCCGTTACCTAAACCGGCATCAAGCTCGGCTTCTTGTAAGGTTTCTAAATCTACTGCGTAGCTATTTAGCGCCTCACGAGTCTCTGTTGTTAAATCTAAACTGAGTAAAGCATTACCCAAGGTACGGCCCATCAAAAACTCCAGCGATAAATAAGCCACTTGTTTTTGCTGATATTGGTTATCTTTTAAGCGTGTTTCTCGCCATTGTTGCAGTAAATTTGCTTTAACCGCTGACGCTAACGCGCCATACATATCATTGGTGGCATTTTCATCACGGCTTAACACCCCTTGAAGTTGTCGCTTAAAGGTGGCATCTAAACTGTCACAAGGATCGCAATCTAGATGGTCATTACTTTTTGGTTCACTTTTGAGTGTCGATTTAGCCGCTTTAGTGGCCGGTTTTTTCTCGCGGGTTTTCCTTTTAGTGACTGTCATCGATTAATTCCTTATCTTGAACTAGTTGAAAATTGGCATGAAATAACATCAGGCTTCGACTTTGGAGTACTGCCTTACTTTCTTTAATCAATTCACTTTGCGCTAAATTGTCGTTATTAAGGTTTTGGGTTGACAGCAAGCATTGCCAAGGGCCGTAACAATTTAAACTCGGTAAGGTAAATGATTGATTTTCAACATCAGCATTGAGTACCAGTAATAGTGCGTGGGGTTGTTGCGCCAATTCACCGGAAGTTATCACCACCGCCAAACTGCGACAGCTTTGTTCACTCCATTGGCGTTTGGACATAGGTTCGCCATCACGCCCATACCAAACAAAGCCACTATCACGTTTATTATCAGGTACATGAATAAAGTCTTTATGACATAAAATCGGGAAGCGCTGACGTAAGTTAATTAATTGCGAGGTAAATTCAACTAATGACCAATCAATAGTTTGCCAGTCTATCCAGCTAATCTTATTGTCTTGACAATAAGCATTGTTATTGCCTTGCTGACTGTGACCCATCTCGTCACCACACAAGATCATGGGTACCCCTTGAGACAGCAATAGCGTGGCAAGAAAGTTTCGTTGCTGACGTTGACGAGTTTGGTTAATCACAACTTTGCTGGTTTCGCCTTCTTCGCCGTAATTGGCACTGAGGTTTTCATGATGGCCGTCACGGTTTCCTTCACCATTGGCCAAGTTATGCCGTTGGTTAAAACTGACTAAGTCTTTTAAGGTGTAACCATCATGACTGGTAATGAAATTGATACTCGCCGATGGACTGCGACCATGGTGTTCAAAAAAATCATCTGAACCATGAAAGCGTCTGGCAAATTCAGGTAGCATGCCATGATCGCCGCGCCAAAAACGGCGCATAGTATCTCGGTAGCGATCGTTCCATTCACTAAAGGCAATAGGATAATTACCCAGCTGATAACCCCCAGGGCCAATATCCCAAGGCTCTGCAATCAGTTTCACCTGACACAGCACGGGATCTTGCGCTAAGGCATCAAAAAAACCGCATCCTGGATCAAAACCATAGGTTTCACGGCCTAAGCAACTGGCTAAATCAAATCTAAAACCATCGACTCCCATGACTTCAACCCAATATCGCAATGAGTCCATAATCAATTGCAACACTTGCGGATGGTTGGAATTAAAGGTGTTACCACAACCGGTATCATTGATATACAAACGCTGTTCGTTAGACACCAATCGATAATAGTTGGCGTTGTCGATGCCGCGAAAGCTTAAGGTGGGCCCCAAACGACTGCCTTCAGCGGTATGGTTATAAACCACATCTAAGATCACTTCGATACCCGCATCGTGCAGGCTATCAACCATGTCACGAAACTCAGTAATACTTTCGCCACTCATATAAGCTGCGTTGGGTGCAAAAAATCCAATGCTGTTGTAGCCCCAGTAATTACTGAGGTTCTTTTCGATTAAAAATGGCTCATTGAAAAAGCTTTGCACTGGCAGTAGTTCAACACAGTTAACCCCTAACTGGGTTAAATATTGGATACTGCTGGGGGCTGCAAGGCCAGCATAAGTGCCTTTAATATCATCATTTACTTCAGGATTTAACACACTAAAACCTTTCACATGGGTTTCATAAATGATGGTTTGCTCTAAAGGAATATTAAGCCTTTTAACCGGTCTGTTTCTTAGTGCTCTGTCATCTACTACACAGCATTTGGGCATGTATTTGGCGTTATCTTTGCTGCAAAAAGATAAATCAGAATCAGGGCTATCAATTTGATAGCCATAAGTTGCATCGTTAGCTTCAAGTTCACCAAACAGCTGCTTGGCGTAAGGGTCTAGCAATAGTTTATGATGATTAAAGCGGTGCCCAAGTAAGGGTTGATAGGGTCCATAAACCCGATAACCATATAAGGTCCCCGCTTTCGCTTGTGGCAAGTAACCATGCCAAATTTGTCTGGTTTTTTGGGTTAACGGAAATTGTTGTTCGTTAAGCCCAAACTCGTCAAAAAGACATAGCACCACTTGGGTGGCGTTAGCTGAAAATAGCGCAAAGTTCACGCCATTATCATCAACGCTGGCGCCCAAGGGGTAAGGCTTTCCTGTAAGCAAAGGGTTAACCGATTCCATAGTTAATCCTCTTCAGATTCTAAACTGGTGTGGGCGGCCTTAACACTGAGCACAATCGTCGCCAATGGCGGTACAGTCACCAGACCACTGCGTGCCATCCCTTGCCAGTCAACATCGGTATTAATAATGGTGTCATTGCTTACCGCGCTACCGCCATAACACGGGCTATCACTATTGAGCACTTCGATATAATCATTTTCAGAAGGTAAACCGACCCTAAAGTCGTAATGCACTTGCGGGGTCATATTGACCACAAATATTAAATGCTGCCCACTGTCTTTGGCATAGCGAATAAAACTAAAGATACTGGCATCACCATTATCACAATCCAGCCATTGAAAACCTGATGGCTGATGGTCCAGTTCATATAAGGCAGGGCTTTCACTGTATAAGCTATTGAGATCTCTAACCCAATCTTGCATGCCTTGGTGCGGCGCGTATTGCAGTAAATGCCAATCTAGGCTTTGGTTATGATTCCACTCATCACGTTGGGCAAACTCTGTGCCCATAAACAGCAGTTTTTTACCTGGATGGCCCCACATAAAGCCTAAAAAGCTTCTTAAGGTGGCAAACTTTTGCCAATCATCACCGGGAATTTTATGCAGTAACGAGCCTTTACCGTGCACCACTTCATCGTGACTTAAGGACAAAATAAATTGCTCGGTATAGGCATACACTAAGCTAAAGGTCATTTCATGGTGGTGATGTTTACGGTAAATGGGATCGCGACTAAGGTAACTCAAGCAGTCATTCATCCAGCCCATATTCCACTTAAAGCCAAAGCCTAAGCCACCATTTTCAGTGGTGTCTGTCACTCCGCCCCAAGCGGTTGATTCTTCTGCCACCATAGTGACACCTGGGTAGGCGGCATAGATTCGCTCATTGAGCAATTTCAAAAATTCAATGGCTTGAATGTTTTCGCGTCCGCCATACTCATTAGGCAGCCATTGACCAGATTCTCGACTGTAATCGAGATATAGCATGGAAGACACGGCATCGAGCCTTAGCCCATCGAAGTGAAACTCTTCAAGCCAATAACAGGCATTACTGAGTAAAAAGCTTTGTACTTCGCCGCGGCCGTAATTAAATATTAAAGTGTCCCAGTCAGGATGCTCCCCTTGACGTGGATCTTGATGTTCATACAAACAACTGCCGTCAAACTTAGCCAGTCCATGAGGGTCTTTAGGGAAATGAGCCGGCACCCAGTCTAATAAAACCCCAATATCATGTTGATGACATTCATCTATAAAGGCTTTTAAGCCAACGGGATCACCAAAGCGGTAAGTTGCTGCATATAAACCAACAGGTTGATAACCCCAAGAGCCATCAAATGGGTATTCACTGATTGGCATCAGTTGCAGGTGGGTAAAGCCCATTTCTTTAAGATATGGAATCAATTCATCAGCTAAGTCTTGATAACTGAGGTAACTATCGCCCCACTCACCTTTACGCTTCCATGAAGCGAGATGAACTTCATAAACAGACATAGGCAATTGATGTAGTTGCTGTTTTGCGCGCTGCTTAAGCCATTTTTTGTCTTGCCATTTATAATCAGTTTTGTGTGGAACAACCGATGAATTACCCGGCGCTGCTTGCATTTGAATCGCATAAGGGTCGGCTTTTTCAGTTAAAGCGCCATCTTGTGTAGTGACACTAAATTTATAAAATTGGCCTGCATCAGCATTGGGAATAAATATTTCCCAAATGCCATTACTAGGATGAAAGCGCATGATATGGGCTCTGCCATCCCAATGATTAAAATCACCTACTACGGCAACTTTTTGAGCATTCGGCGCCCAGACACAAAAATGAACACCTTCTACACCTGCGATAGTCTTCCAGTTCGCACCTAGAAATTGGTAGCTTTTTTGCTGCTTTCCTTCAGCAAATAAGTAGATGTCATCATCATCCAGCAAGCTGCCAAACTGGTAGGGATCGATTATGGTTTCAATACTCATTGGATAAGTCACTTTTAAGCTATATAAAAATGGCTTAACCCGTCGTCCCATAGTGCCAGCAAATAAACCCTGCTCATCAACTTGGGTTAATGAAGCGACTTTTTTACCATCTTTTAGACTGATCACTTCAACTTCTATTGCACCTTTGACGAAGCATCTAACGATCAAAGATTTGCCATTGTCGGCTTTATGCATACCCAGTAATGAAAATACATCAGTAAAATTACCACTCAGTAATGCGGTATCGGTTCCATGATTAAAATAAGGGGCATTATTAGTCATTTTGCATTGCTCCATAAATGTTTGAATTAATGATTACGCTGTTCGTTATTCGCATTAGCCGTAAACAGCCCATTCAGGCTTGCCGCTGTCATCTATATATTTGCTACGTCTGGTTTTATTGATGGCATCGAGCCTGTTATTGACTGTTGAATCTGCTGAAATTTGTTCTAAAGTGCGACTTAAGCGTCGACACCAATTGGGGTATTGTTTCCAAGTACCGGGAATGTTTATCGGTTTGACTTCATCGATCAGATCGTCAATTTGAATGCTATATAGGGCTGAATTACCCGATGCCGATAACTGGAGCCAAGCAAGCATTAATTGCTCAAAATCAACTTCACCCATCACAATATTGGCTTTGATAAGATGATGCTGACTAAGTAAATCCAGTAGTTGTTGTTTCTCTATCAGCCTTAGCGATTTCGCCTCATCAAGTTGTTGCTCGTTGTCATACAGATTTAACTGATGCCGTAATTCAATATCTGCCGCAGTCCACCACGCCGTTAATGTCGGCACATCATGGTTTGCTAGCATCATCAAACTGTGAGACTTATAAAAGGCGGGGTTCATAAAGCCGTCATGATGTTTAGCAAAGTAAAATAGTTCGTTTGAAAATATTTTTGCTTTAGCTAGGTTGGCGACAATTTCTGGCGGCACTATGCCAAGGTCTTCGCCAATTAACACACATTGGGCTCGCTGACTTTCTAGGCACAAAATGGCTAATAAAGTATCCAATGGGTAATACACATATGCCCCATTGCCTAAACCTTCCTGCTTAGGCCACCACCATAAGCGTAATAAGCCCATGACATGATCGATTCGTAAACCGCCACAAGACACCATATTCGAGCGGATCAAATCAATGAAATGCTCAAATTTATGCTGGGCTAATTTGATAGGGTCAAATGGCGTTAAACCCCAGTTTTGCCCTTGAGGGGCAAAAGGATCTGGCGGTGCACCAATATTGGCATTGGTACAAAAATTATCGATATTTGCACAGACTTCAGCCCCCGTAGGCGAGGCACCGACTGCCATATCACGAATTAGCCCTAAGGACATGCCTGCAGTTTTGGCTTTTGCCTGACACTGAAGTAATTGCTCATAAGCGATAAATTGTAAATAACACAGAAATTCTGCATCTGTAAAACACGAATTTCGCTGTTGCTGGTGGGTGACATATTGGCTTAAACCTTCACCCTGCTGTTGCTTAAAACAGGCAAAGTCTAGATAGCGTTTACTGTGGTTGTTTTTATGCTCTTTAATAAACGCGTTAAACAGCATTTGATAAATAGAAAATTTAGTTTCATGTATCTCGCAGTAATCAAGCAATCTAGACTGAGCTAATTGATATTGTTTATTTCGCCAAAGCTTAGAAGTTATAACCCCTTCAATGGCAGCGTATTCAGCCACTGACTCGATGTGAATGTATAACGGATTAAGTCGACGTCTATCTGATGGGCTATAAGGGCTGGCACTTTCTGGTAAATCCAGAGCGTGTAATGGGTTTAGTAAAATAAAATCTGCGCCTTTGGCAGCAGCTAACTCGATGAGCTTTTGTAAATCATTAAAGTCACCAATCCCCCACTGGCTTTGGCTAGTAAGGCTATAAAGTTGGGTGCTAAGCCCCCATTTGGCTGTTTTACTGTCAGCATGAACATAGGCGCTGCGCGGCGCAATCATTAATTGACCGGTATATGTTTCACTGGAGCTTGCAGATTCAACAGTGGCACTGATACCGTGGTAACCAAGGCCTAGCGGGCCATTAATGTCATCATTTAATTGATACTGATATTTAAGATAACTGATACCATCAATGCCATAATCACCCACAACCCGCATTTGGCCGAGGCTGATTGGAAAATGAAATTTATCACCATGTTCAATTTCAATCTCAACTTTTATGCTGCCAGTAAAATGCTCAGGTAAATGAAACTCAACAATAGGGTCATCCACATAGCTCCATTGAAACCCATGCAGAGGCAGTAACCATGGCGCGGCATCTAATTCAAAAATCCGTTGCTGAATAAATTCATCGTTTAAAGTCGAGCTAACAAAAGAACGATTAGCATCAATATTATTTAGCGTGTCACTCGTTGATGCACCTTTAGTTGATGCATCATTAACACACATGGATTGTAAAATTCCATTTCTATCTAGAGGCTGGATCTGTACATTGTTGCCAAAGCAATCTATAAACTCAGCGCCTACGCCTTGCAAATACAGTAACTTCCCTAGTCCCATATTTGTCGCCCTCGCGAATGTCTTAACTGATTAATAACCCAGCAGTTACCATGCCAGCACAACATCACAGTTTAACGACAGTTTAATTTCAATCAGGTTACAGAATAAAAAGATTAAATTTCAAGATCTTAAAACCAACTGATTGTAAATTAAATTTACAAACTTGTTTAAAACGAAATTAAAAGCGTAATTAAAAACAATCACTTTGGTGCATTAACGCACAGCAAACGTGCAAAAAAACCAAACCCAATTTTACTGCAGGGCCTATAAAGTAAAATAACAGCCATAAAACTTTGCTTATAAACAGCTTAAAACCGTCAAACTTACGGTTATTGTGCTAATTTAAAGGGAAGACTTGCGCCATTTTATTTTTATAAAACCAATATGATTATCTGGGACGTTTGATGAATACTACGCAGTTCAATATTCACTTTTCATTGCAAACATTAACAAACCATATTGTTTCCCCACCAAAAGAGCTTCGCTCTAGAAAAGCCGCGGTATTAGTGCCTTTACTCGAAGTAGATGGCGAGCTTCAACTGTTGCTAACCAAAAGAGCATTACATTTACGCGCCCACCCAGGTCAATTTAGTTTCCCTGGCGGTAAAGTAGATAAACAAGATAGCAGTATGATTTTTACTGCCCTTAGAGAGGCTGAAGAAGAGATTGCCTTATTACCTGAAAATGTTGATGTGATCGGTACATTTCCGCCCCATACAACCTTTACCGGATTTGAAATAACCCCAGTTATCGGCATTGTTAAACAACCTTTTGAGATAGCGCTAGATCCAGGAGAAGTCGCCGAGGCTTTTTGGGTGCCACTTAAACACTTTTTAAACCCTAAAAATCGACACAGTATTCAGTATCAACGTCATGGCAGCTTTTATGATGTCCATTATATGCCCTATCAAGGTAAATTCATTTGGGGAGTAACAGCGGCAATCATTAATTTACTCTGTTGTCATTTAAACAATTCAGCTAACGTTTTTAATGGTTAATAAAAGAAACTTAAGTTTAGTTTCACTACAAACGAGATGATACCAACCATTCAAATAAGCTAGCGAATTACAAACCCGCTACCTGTGACATATTCAAGTGTTACAGTTAAAGCAGGCTCTCAGAATAATCGGTTCTCAATCCTTTTGAGCTCGCTATATTGGAACTAGCTATAATTTAAATCGCTATAACAGCGGCTTCTATTAGCATAAGTCTCACTAAAATCCCCAAACTGGAAAACGGCTAAGCGCCAGCCACTGATAGCAGCCTAAGTAAGACTTGTATTAGCCTTGGTCATCTACATATCACCGCTAGTTAAGTTTGGCAGGTTTTAAATACATCACTTTGTCATACGCTTATAACTGAATTTTCAGATAAAAAAGTAATATTGCCGCAATATTTTTAAGCAGATTCTGCTGGGTTTGTTAAAACTTGTGAAAATATCTGCCTGCAAGCGGCTTTTACCCTTGTGAAAAGCCCATTTCAAGGTAATATAAAGCCCCTATTTATATCATTGATTCATTGGAGAACTAAGCAACAATGAGCATTACATCTGTCGCTTCTGTATTTAAAGGTGACTTTGCGATCGGTTCGCAAGTTACGGTACGTGGTTGGGTTCGCTCACGCCGCGATTCTAAAGCTGGTATTTCATTTCTAGCCGTTTATGACGGTTCATGTTTTGATCCTATTCAAGGTGTTGTACCGAATAATTTAGAAAATTATACCAATGAAGTGCTAAAGCTTACTGCTGGTTGCTCTGTGATCATGACTGGTGAAGTTGTTGAATCTCCGGGTAAAGGCCAAGCATTTGAAATGCAAGTAACCAAGGTTGAAGTTGCAGGTTTAGTTGAAGACCCTGATACTTACCCTATGGCTGCTAAGCGTCACTCAATTGAGCATTTACGCGAATTAGCTCATCTTCGCCCACGCACTAACATTATTGGCGCAGTGGCCCGTGTTCGTAACTGTTTATCTCAAGCTATCCATCGCTTTTACAATGAACAAGGTTATATCTGGGTTTCTACACCACTTATCACTGCTTCTGATACTGAAGGCGCGGGTGAAATGTTCCGCGTTTCGACGTTAGATTTAGAAAATCTACCCCGTAACGATCAAGGCACAGTTGATTACAGCGAAGACTTTTTCGGTAAAGAATCATTCTTAACCGTATCAGGTCAGTTAAATGCTGAAACTTACGCTTGTGCATTATCAAAAGTGTATACCTTTGGCCCGACTTTCCGCGCTGAAAACTCAAATACTAGCCGTCATTTAGCTGAATTTTGGATGGTTGAACCTGAAGTGGCTTTTGCTGATTTAGATGATGCGGCCAAACTTGCTGAAGACATGCTGAAATTCTGTTTCAGAGCCGTTCTTGAAGAACGTCGTGATGATTTAGAATTCTTTGCTCAACGAGTAGAGAAAACTGCCATTGAGCGTTTAGAAGCATTCGTGACCAGTGACTTCGCCCAAATCGATTACACTGATGCCATTGAGATTCTTAAAGCTTGTGATAAGAAGTTTGAGTTTGATGTTGAATGGGGTATCGACTTACATTCAGAGCATGAACGCTACCTTGCTGAAGAGCATTTTAAAGCGCCTGTTGTTGTTAAAAACTACCCTAAAGACATCAAAGCATTCTACATGCGTCTTAATGATGACGGTAAAACTGTAGCAGCAATGGACGTATTAGCACCAGGTATTGGTGAAATTATTGGCGGCGCACAACGTGAAGAACGTTTAGACGTTCTTGATGCTCGTCTTGCTGAGATGAACTTAGACCAAGAAGATTACTGGTGGTACCGTGATCTACGTCGTTATGGCACTGTGCCACACGCAGGTTTTGGTTTAGGCTTTGAGCGTCTAGTATCTTATGTTACTGGCGTAAGCAATATCCGAGACGTGATCCCATTCCCACGTTCACCTAAGTCAGCCAACTTCTAAATCTAACTGGCTCACTCAATAAAAACGCGCTTAATTAGCGCGTTTTTTTATGGCTTAAATATGGCAAAATACCTTTGAATTTCATTCAATAAAAAAGGCTCTCAGCAAAGTAATTATCACTTTAAGCCATTATTTAATACGTTTTTTAAGAACTGATATTTTAATCGTTAACTGTTAATAATGATTTTATCTCGCAATTGTTTTACTTCATCTCTTAAGGCTGCAGCTTGTTCAAATTCAAGGTCTCGCGCATGTTGATGCATCTGCTTTTCAAGTACATCAATCTGCTTGGCTAACTCTGCAACACTTAGCACCTTAGTGTTTTTATCGCCATATTCAGGCGATTTCTCTGCAACTTTACCGAAGGCGGTATATTGATGTTTACTGTTACCACGGTGAGGATCGCCTAAGTCCATCACATCGGTGATTTTCTTAACTACCCCTTTAGGTACTTGGCCTAATTTCAGGTTATGCTCATGTTGTTTGGTGCGGCGACGTTCGGTTTCTTCCATGGCTTTTGCCATAGAGTTGGTAATTTTGTCAGCATATAAGATCACTTTACCGTTAACATTACGTGCAGCGCGGCCAATGGTTTGGATTAAAGAGCGCTCAGAGCGCAAAAAGCCTTCTTTGTCAGCATCAAGAATACACACTAAAGACACCTCAGGCATATCGAGTCCTTCACGAAGTAAGTTAATCCCCACCAATACATCGAAAACGCCAAGCCTTAAGTCACGAATAACTTCGACTCGCTCAACGGTATCGATGTCTGAATGTAAATAGCGTACTTTCACCCCATGTTCATCGAGGTATTCTGTAAGATCTTCTGACATCCGTTTGGTTAAGGTTGTGACTAAAACCCTTTCATTGGCCGCGACACGCTTTGGAATTTCAGATAACAAATCATCTACTTGTATCGCCACTGGGCGCACTTCTAATTCAGGGTCTAATAAACCTGTCGGCCTAACCACCTGCTCTGCAATTTCGCCATCACTTTGTTCAAACTCATAATCACTGGGCGTGGCAGAGACAAAAATGGTTTGAGGCATTAATTGCTCAAACTCTTCAAACTTAAGCGGCCGGTTATCTAACGCTGACGGTAGTCTAAAGCCATATTCAACTAGGGTTGTTTTACGACTTCTATCACCTTTATACATAGCGCCAATTTGTGGCACAGTAACGTGTGATTCATCGATAATCAGCAGGCCATTTGCTGGTAGATAATCTAATAAGGTAGGCGGCCCATCGCCTTCTGTACGACCTGATAGATAGCGTGAATAGTTTTCAATACCAGAGCAATAACCCAGTTCGACCATCATTTCAATATCGTATTGCACCCGTTCGGAGATCCGCTGCGCTTCTATTAGCTTATTGTTATCCAAAAGCTCCTGACGGCGTTCTCTTAACTCTTCCTTAATATGTTCCGTTGCTTCGATAATCGTTTCACGAGGAGTGACATAGTGACTTTTAGGATAGACTGTGGTTCTTGCTAAGCGCTTAGTAACCTGCCCTGTTAATGGATCAAATTCACTGAGCTGCTCAATTTCATCATCAAATAATTCAATTCGTACTGCATCACGCTCTGATTCAGCAGGAAAGACATCAATCACTTCACCGCGAACCCTGAAAGTACCACGCTGTAAATCAATATCATTGCGAGTGTATTGCAATTCACCTAAGCGGGTAATGATGTCTCTTTGTCCCATCAGATCACCCTGACGAAGATGCAATAGCATTTTCATATAAAGTTCGGGGTCACCTAAACCATAAATTGCCGACACTGAGGCTATCAGCACCACGTCTTTGCGTTCTAATAAGGCTTTGGTTGCAGAGAGCCGCATTTGTTCAATATGCGCATTGACCGAGGCATCTTTTTCAATAAAGGTATTTGACGCCGGAACATAGGCTTCTGGCTGATAATAATCATAATAAGAAACAAAATACTCTACGGCATTATTAGGAAAAAACTCTTTCATTTCGCCGTATAACTGCGCTGCAAGGGTTTTGTTTGGCGCCATGATAATCGTTGGGCGTCCTAAGGTTTGAATAATATTAGCTACCGTAAAGGTTTTACCAGAGCCCGTAACCCCTAATAAGGTCTGCTTAGCCACGCCTGCATCTAAGCCATCAACTAATTGCTTGATTGCCGTGGGCTGATCACCAGCAGGTGTATAGTCTGATACAAGATTAAAAACCGATTCTGACACTAGGATATATCCTTCTTTGTTGAAGGTGCATTTTATACTGAAGCCATCCATCTTTGCGAATGAGATTTATAGAAAACAACACTTAGCAGTAATTTATTACATTTCAAGCTTAGAAATATGAAATATTGCTACAAACGGAGTTTTAGGCTGCATTAGGTGAACAAAGTGCCTAAATCCCTTCATGAATGCACCATTTAATACACAACATTAACTTAAGCTTGTTTACATTAAGGCTCGCTAAACAACATTCATCAGAATAAAAGCATTGCATTTCTTATCACTCTGAAATTAAACAGAATTTTATTTATGCTGAATATTGGTAGATTTTAAGTCACTACCAATGTTTATAAGGGCTTGAGGGCATATTTCAAGAGTAACACACAGGCTTATCCACAGATTTAGTGGATAAGTCACTCTAACCCAATACTGATGGGCTATTGCAATAGGTGCGGTTTAATAAAATCGTAAAAAAAACTATCATGAAATAAAATTACATTTGAAAGTTAGACTTACGAACTAGAAAAAATTTACATAACAATTGCACTGTTTCGATTATTAGGTTTTAGCAAATTAAATAGCATGTGATTAACATCAAGCATTTAGCTTAAAATACCTGCTTGAGTCTATATCCTGACTTACTTTAATCAAGACGTTAGCTCAGTACACTCAAGCTGCATATCACCCATTACTACTAGTATACTTACTCCATTTTTAACTATTCTGCCAAGAGTGAAACAAACTGCTGCGCAACCTTTATTGGTATTCCCTATTCGGTGTTGTTAAGAATGGTGAATAAGCGCTGATACCAGCCTTGTGACATAAGCAAAGCTTCAATCAATTTTAAATCCAATGAATAGCGTTACGAATAGCGCTAGCTGATGGATCAATTTGATGGCAGTTATGACTAGAGATATCAAGCCAGCAAACGCTATAACTCAAGTCGCCCTATAAATGTACAGCGAGCATCTTATATTAGCCGCTTGACCAAGCAGTGGGATACGTCTTTATTTTACTCAGCTTGCTTGAACTTAGCTTATATAGAAGCGTTTAACTGTCCTTTAGTTGCGACAAGTGGTAATGACCATAAAGCTTAAATTGACCAGGCAGGCTTATTTGCAGATTCACTTGAGCACTAAAAAGTAATCTAAAAGTGACATTAGGCGTATTGAACATTTAAATCAGCTTGTTTTAGCGCCGATATGAAAATATAAGCTTTAGAAATACCAAGCATTTATTTCTAAAAGCTGTTTTAATCAAAAAATAAGTTAACTAAAAAACACCCATAACGGCCATTTATAAGCCTCAATGTGTATTAGGTGAGCAGTTAACATCAATTTTTCACTTTTTTTTATATCTCGAGTTGACGGATTGATCAGGGCGTTTTACTATGCGCTCCGTTCTCAGCAATACATTGCTAAAGACGATTCCCCTGTAGTTCAGT